>CAMHIV010000112.1 GCA_946185185.1 uncultured Treponema sp.
ATAAATCAAAGTCAAAAACAATTGCATTCCCATTCTATCCGATTTATGTTCCACTTTCAGGAATTGCATTAAAAAATCAGGACATTCAAAGCGCGAAGAACAAGCTGAAAAAAATCACACTCACAAAAATCCATACAAAAGAAAAACAAATTTTTTGCGCAGTGAGTATTCTTTTAGATGACAACACTATCGAAGAAGAAAATATACTTTTAGGCACAACAACTGAAGACTTGAAAATAGAAGAAGATTTTTTTTCTGAACCAAAAAGTTTTATGCTCTGCGAAATGACGAAGGAAGGTTACGTTACCAGCTTCTGGAATAATAAATGGATAAAGAAGATATGAGCACAATTTTAGAATGAATAACGATTTTAAATTCTATAATTAGAATGGGCTCCCGGTCGCCTTAAGCGTTCCGGAAGCATAGTATAAACTGCTACATTACCTCTTCGCCGCGGTCCATTGCAGTCAAACCAGTTTTTACGTATTCAAGGATTCCGTATGGTTCAAGAAGGCGGATAAGGCTTTCGATTTTTTCTTCGCTTCCGGTAGCTTCTACAATAACGGATTTAATTCCAACGTCTACGATGTGCGCACGATAAATCTCGCAGGTTTCGATAATTACTGAACGTTCTGTACCTTCAGCCTTTACCTTAATAAGAGCCATTTCTCGCTGAGTGGTTGAATCTTTTTCAAGGTGCTTGATAGAAATTACTTCAACAAGCTTAGAAAGCTGCTTTTCAATCTGTTCAAGAATATAAGAATCCCCGTTTACAACAATAGTCATTCTTGACTGACCAGGATTTCCTGTTTCACATACAGTCAAAGAATCAATATTGTATCCACGACGGCTAAAAAGCCCTGAAACACGGCTCAATACACCGGCATGATTTTCTACTAAAACGCTCAATACGAATTTTTCCATAATTTTCCTCACTTATATACTGTAGCCCGCTTCAGAATATACGCCAAGAAGACGAATTTCTTCAACAGATTTTTTTAATTCCTCTAAAACACCGTAAACAAATTCTGTATTCTGCTGCTTTTCGCCGTTAAGTTCAGCGTCCGCATAGAACCAGTAATGCCACGGCTCACCAGGTAAAGGTCTGCTTTCAAGACGTGAAAGACTCAAGCCGAATCTCTGGAAAATGCCAAGACATTCAAACAAAGCCCCAGCTCTGTTTTCTGTCGAAAACATAAAGGTTGCCATATTCGGATTCTTATTTTCTGATTTTACACGATTTTTTTCATCATTTGCAGAAATAATTACAAATCTTGTAAAATCCCTTGGATCATCCTGAATATCTTCCTGCAGAATTTCCAGATTGTAATATTTTGCAGTAACAGCACTTGCAATAGCAGCATTATCCTTTGTTCCATAATCAGAAACAATCTTTGCACCAGTCGCAGTAGAAACTGCATCAATTTTTTCCCATTTGTGATCAGCAAGAAATTTTGAACACTGTGCAAATGCCTGAGGATGAGAATAAACCTTCTTGATAGAACTCAAGGTTGTTCCCTTAGGCGCAAGAAGTGCATGCTGAATACGAAGATGCAAAGCCCCGACAATCGAAACATCATCAAAACGCGAAAGATTATCGTAATTCTGATAAACCGAACCTGCAAGAGAATTTTCAATCGGAATCATTCCGTAATCAGCTTCCCCCGAAAGAACGGCTTTAAATATCTGCTGAAAAGAATCAACCGGCTTAGCAGCAACTTCTCCGTCAAAATACCGGCCAACAGCCTGCTCTGCATAAGCCCCGCGTTTTCCGCTGTAAGCACAAACCTTTTTTTCCGAAGTTTTTTTATCGCCGCCAATAACAGGAGCAGCCGAAGAACTTCTTACATGAACAACATTCTTTCCCACAACCGGAGCAAGTGCTTCAATATCATGCATAAGTTTATCAAACATTTCAGGAAGCAAAGCCTGAGGTCCGTCACTTAATGCTTTTTCCGGACAATTATGAACTTCAACAACAATACCATCCGCACCGGCTGCAATAGCGGCAAGAGCCATAGGAGAAATTTTATCCCTGATTCCAACTGCATGGCTTGGATCTACAATTATAGGAAGATGTGTCATTCCCCGAAGAACTGGAACGGCAGAAAGATCAAGTGTATTGCGGGTTGCCTTTTCGTAAGTGCGGATTCCTCTTTCACAAAGAATTACATTTTCACTGCCGGAAGAGAGAAGATATTCAGCACTCATAAGCCATTCTTCAAGAGTGGCGCAAAGTCCTCGTTTTAGAATTACAGGGATTTTTGATTTTCCGACTTCTTTTAAAAGGTCAAAATTCTGCATATTACGAGCTCCAATCTGAAGCACGTCTACGCCATATTTTTTCATTATCGAAAGATGCTCAGAAGCCACAATTTCTGTGACTACAGGAAGTCCATATTTATCGCCGGCCTCCTTAAGAATCTTTACACCTTCTTCCCCCAGCCCCTGAAACGAATAAGGACTTGTGCGGGGTTTATAAGCTCCACCGCGAAGCATACAGGCACCGCTTTTTGAAACAGCGTTTGCAATTTCAAACATGCGATCCCGTTCTTCGACGGCACAAGGGCCGGCTATAGCAACAATACGCTGACCGCCAACCCTTATTTTCTGGTCAAAGGAAGAATTTAATTCAACAACTGTATTTACCGGATTAAATTCCCGGCTTGCAAGCTTGTACCCTTTTGAAATTGGTATAACTTTTTCAACGCCAGGAAGAATAGTAACATCCGAAGGATCAATTTTTAACTGACCAACGGCAGCAATGATAGTCGCTTCTTCACCGGGAACTTCATTTGTTTTAAAGTTCCTGTCGCCCAAAAAATCTTTGATGCGCTTTTTATCGGTATCAGAAATATCCTTTTTTAGAACGATTACCATAGCCACCTCATTTTTTTATTAGTCGTTTGATGGGTTGAATGAAACAGTGCGAAGAACATCACCGAATACACCGGCAGCAGTAACTCCAGCACCCGCTCCATAACCGCGAACTGTAAGAGGGATTGGCTTATAGCGTTCTGTATAGAATACAAATGCGTTTTCACCACCCTTTACGCTGTACAAAGGATCTTCAGGACCAACTTCCATCATACCAACAGAAACTTTTCCGTCTTTGATTGTTGCACCCATGCGAAGAACTTTATTCTGCTTTTTAAGGTCAGCAATTTTCTTTGCAAAGTAGTCATCAACTTCAGGAAGTTTTTTAAGGAATTCTTCAACAGTACCAGAAGCATCAAATTCTTCTGGGAATACTTTGTACATTGTGATGTCGTCAAGTTCGATTTCATAACCTGATTCACGGGCGATAATAAGACCTTTGCGGGCAACGTCCATTCCGTTCAAGTCATCGCGAGGATCCGGTTCTGTATAGCGCAGTTCTTTTGCTTCAAGAACAGCCTTACTAAATGGAACACCTTCATCCAATTTTCCAAAAATGTAAGAAAGTGAACCAGACATAATTCCATTGAAGCTTTCAAGTTTATCGCCAGATTTATAAAGATTCTGCAAAGTATCGATAATTGGAAGACCTGCACCAACGTTTGTTTCGTAAAGGAATCTGCGGTGCATTTTATTTGCAGTCTTTCGCAACGCCTTATAGAAATCCATTGTCTTAGAGTTTGCACGTTTATTTGGAGTTGCAATACTCATTCCGGCATTAAGAATATCAAGGTAGCGGTCTGGAAGATCGTAAGATGCTGTACAGTCAACAAAAACAGGATTCAAAGGTTTCTTTTCTTTTACAAACTTAATGATGTCATCAACATTTGAAGGTCCAAATGCAAACATCGGCTTTTTCATGTCTTCGCGCCAGTTTGAAAGATCGAGTCCGTTTTCATCAAGATTCATACCATCGATTGTAGTAATTGCAAGTACGCGAATGTCGATATTCTGTTTCAAAAGTTTGTCGTGCTGCTGGTAAATCTGGTCAATCATTGTACCACCGATTGTTCCTGCACCAAAAGCAAACACTTCGATTGTCTGAGCAGTGTTAAAGAAGAACTGATGAACTGCGCGAACTGCGATATCTGCAAATTTTCCATTGATTACGGCAGAAATACAACGTTCAGAAGAACCCTGTGCAATCGCCTTGATATTTACATCCTGTGAAGCAAGTGCATTTGTAAAGCTTGAAGCAACACCGCGGTTTCGGATCATGCCGTCACCAACAACAGAAATAATTGCACATTCAGTTTTCAAACCGATTTCATCAATGATTTTTTCACGGATTTCAAGTTCAAATTCCTTTGCAAGTGCATCACGAACAGAATTTGCTTCAGCATCGCGAACACAGAAAGAAATTGTATATTCAGATGAAGACTGTGTAATAAGAAGAACAGAAGAACCTGCAGCAGAAACAGCATTAAAAATACGACTTGCCATTCCCTTGCGGCCACGCATACCTGTTCCGCCAACAGAAATCATAGAAACTTTTTTCAAAGCAGAAACACCACAGATTGAAGTCTTTTCACGAGTTTCAAATGGACCTTTACCGATTCTTGTACCGCGAGCCTTAGGATTATGGCTGTTCAAACTCCAGGCTTCAATTCCCTTTGCCTGAAGAGGAGCAAGAGTTTTTGGATGAAGCACTTTAGAACCGAAGAAAGAAAGTTCCATTGCTTCTTCATAAGACATGTCATCTACAAGAATTGCATCTTTTACAATACGAGGATCAGCAGTATATACACCGTCTACGTCTGTCCAGAATTCAACACGCTTTACACCAAGTGCAGAACCGATAATTGAAGCAGAAAAATCAGAACCGTTACGACCAAGCAATCCCATTACAGGAGCCTTGCCGGTTCCACCAGTCCATGAGCAGACAAATCCAGGGAACAAAAGAATATGAGTCTGGCTCTGACCTTCTCCATCACGATATGGAAGAAGAGCTTCTGCAGTTTTTGCATAATCAGCTTCCCCCTCTTTCTGATTTCCTGTTGTATATACAAATTTGCGAGAGTCAAGGAAGAGAACACTCTGTTTTTTGGCACGAAGAATAGCTTCCATGATTGGAGCGGAAAGAAGCTCACCCATTCCCATTACGCGGCAGTAAGCTGTATCCGGGCATTCTCCAAAAGATGCGATACCAGAAAGCAATTTTTCCAATTCATCAAAATTTGACTCAATTGAAGAATAAACCTTATCTGCATCAAAGCCTTCAACCTTTGACTGAAGGTCAAGACAAATATCCTTATGAATCTTTTTGAGATCCTGAACAAAGGTTTCTCTAGAGGTTCCGGTCATACAAGCATCAACTGCAGCCTGAAGAGAGTTTGAAACCCCTGCAACTGCTGAAACAATAACGCTGAGTCTGTCTTCTTTAGCTCTATTGAGAATAATTTCCGCAGAACCAAGCATACGGTCTGCATTAGCCATTGAAGTTCCACCGAATTTTAATGTAAGCATAAAAACCTCTATCTTTTTTTATAAACTATGGAATAATCCATAAAAGACATTCTAGTGAAAACACATCTATTTTACAATTGCTTTGACAAACCATTATAGGTTAAACAAATAAGAGGGATTAATATTTAGCAAAAATCTATTATTGCCCGTCCACCTTTCTTTACTTATTCTTTTTCTCGTGATAAAATAGATTAATTTTCTATTATAAAAAAACATGGGGAAATAAAAAAATGAAAAGAAGTGTATACACAATCGGTTCATTGATAATCCTGCTTATCGCAGCTTTTATCTTTGTCCTTGTACCAATTTTTGCCGGCGGAAAAGGTCAGAAAAGAATGCCAGCATTCGGAAGCTACGACGGAACAGAAATCCGCTATGAACAGAATACAGATTTTGCAAACTATGTAGCCCGCTATGCAGACTATTACAAAAATCAGGGAATCGAAATCAACAATTCAAACTATTATTACATCTTTAACTACGCTTTTAATGCAACTGTAACTCAGCTTGCTGCAAAAAAAGCAGTAAAAAAGAGCGGATACCAGATTCCAAAAACAGCCGTAAACAGAGCTCTCATGCCATACTTCACAGACGAAACTGGTAAATATTCTTCAAAGCTTTATAAGATTGCACTCAAAGACAGACCAGCTCAGATTGAAGATATGAGAAACGAACTTACAGCAACTCTTGTTTCACAGAGATATGCAGAAGATTCTTTTGGCGGTCAGACACCATTCGGAAAAGCTTCACTTTACGGACTTAAATCTTCAGAAAAAGAAACTGCATTCATCTCAAAAATGGGCGAAAACCAGAAGAGCTTCAATCTTGCTGTATTCAATATGAATGAATATCCTGAAAGCGAAAAAGTTGCATACGGAAAAGCAAATGCAGAAAAATTCGTAAAATACGATTTCTCTGTTATTACAGTTGACGACAAATCAAAGGCAGAAAGCATCGCAAAACGAATTGCAAATAACGAAATCACATTTGCAGATGCAGTAAGCCAGTACTCAAACAAATCTTACTCTTCTACAGATTCAGGAAAAATCAACAACAAATATCAGTACCAGATTGAAAAATTCCTTGCTGACAAAAACGATTTGGAAACACTCAAGAATCTTGCTGTTGATGCAGTAAGCGCACCTGTAAAAACAACAGTCGGCTACACATTATTCAGAAACGATTCTGCTGCAGTTCAGCCGGATTTCAAGGATTCTGCCGTAATCAACACAGTTTACAGCTATCTTAATTCAAACGAATTCAGCGTAATCGAAAACTACTACACAGAACGTGCAAAGAAATTCGCAGAAGCAGCAAAGGCAAAATCATTTGCAGCAGCTGTAACACAGTTCAACGCAAAGAAAATTGATGTACCAGCTTTCCCAGTAAACTACGGCGACCTTTCAGTAATGAACAAGCTCAACACAAGTCTTGACGGTCTTGCAGGTGCTTCAACAAACGAAACATTCATCAAAGCTGCCATGAAACTTAAGAAAGGCGAGCTTTCTGAACCAATCGTAAACGGAAGAAATATTCTTGTTCTTCAGTTGAACAAAGACAATGTAAAACCAGAAGATCCAATTCCACAGGAAGCACTTAAAGACGAACTTACAAATTATGACGCAACATCAGCTCAGTCTGCATTGCTTTCAAGTCCAAAGCTTGTAAACAATCTTTCTGACGTATTCTTCAAATACATCATGAACAACAACTAGTTCTAAGTCTTTTATTGATTCTTTTTATGGAAAAAGATTCATTGAAGCCCTGCCTGGTTCAAACTTCGCAGGGCTTTTCTGTTAAATACAAAGAACGCCTTC
Source organism: uncultured Treponema sp. (assembly GCA_946185185.1). Lineage (GTDB taxonomy): Bacteria > Spirochaetota > Spirochaetia > Treponematales > Treponemataceae > Treponema_D. The sequence goes on from CAMHIV010000112.1 coordinate 7,221, forward strand.
TCTATTCAAAATACAATCCTG
>CAMHIV010000113.1 GCA_946185185.1 uncultured Treponema sp.
GAAAAAGGGGCAGAACTAAAAGCTTCCGGAGCATGTAATTGTACTCTTTCTGTTCTAAAAGCATTTGAAGACAGACTTGGCTTAGACGAAAATTTATTAGTAAAAACTGCCGCAGGATTTGCCGCTGGGATGGGCGGTTTAGAAGGTACCTGCGGCGCTATTGTTGGTGCCGTAATCGTCGCCGGCTTTTTGACTGAAGGGCAGGGCACACCAAGAATTTCAAAATCAATAGTTTCAAAATTCAACGAAAAATCCGGTGCAACAATTTGCAAAGACCTGAAAAAAATCACAGGCGGAAGACCTCTTTGCGAATGCCCTCAGTGCGTTTACAATGCAATTGAATCACTCGGCGAATGTCTGGAAGTGTGAAATTACGCTTCATCCTCGCACCCGCCTTCGCTCACTGCCGTTCGCTCCGTTTCAAATCCAGCCTAAAATCGAAAATCCGTTAAAAAACGAGCCGCCGGATCGTTTTAGGATTATCGATAAAATGGCTCCGAGGAGTTGCTTTGCAACGACGAGCTGAAATAAAAAAGGTATTCTGTTTAATAGAATACCTTCTAAAAAAATATTATCGGGCAAACAGGATTTGCCGTTACGGTCGCAGACTTCCTGTCTGCTCACTCCACGGCGCCTCCGTTTGCTTCCGGTGGCATCCATGCCACCTCATCCTCGCACCCGCTCGGCGCTCACTCCGTTTCAAATCCAGCCAAAAATCGAAAATCCGTTAAAAAACGAGCCGCTGGATCGTTTTAGGATTATCGATAAAATGGCTCCGAGGAGTTGCTTTGCAACGACGAGCTGAAATAAAAAAGGTATTCTGTTTAATAGAATACCTTCTAAAAAAATATTATCGGGCAAACAGGATTTGCCGTTACGGTCGCAGACTTCCTGTCTGCTCACTCCACGGCGCCTCCGTTTGCTTCCGGTGGCATCCATGCCACCTCATCCTCGCACCCGCTCGGCGCTCACTCCGTTTCAAATCCTGTTTGATTTCTTTGCTTTTTGAAGTTGTTTAAAATAAAAAAAAAGGTTTCTGCATTTTTGCAAAAACCTTTCTATCGGGCAAACAGGATTTGAACCTGCGACCTCAACGTCCCGAACGTCGCGCGCTACCAGCTGCGCTATTGCCCGTAAAATACTATTTAATAAAGTTCGAAAGTGTCGCAGGAGGCGACCTTAACGTCCCGAACCTGTAAATGGAAGAACCGTTAAGAAAAATTGCGAAGACTTGGAGCAATTTTTCAGGTTCATCCTAAAAATAAAAGCCTTCCTAGTGGAAGGCTTAGCGCGAGTGACGGGGCTCGAACCCGTGATCTCCGGCGTGACAGGCCAGCGCGATAACCAGCTTCGCTACACCCGCGTGAAGTGGTTTTAATATATAAAAAACAAAAAAAAATGTCAATAATCTCACTCAGATTTTTTGCAAAATTCTCCCCACAAAAAAACTGGAGTTATAAGCTTTTGTGATATAGAATATAAATAGGTTAAATGTCGAGTATCTAAACATAAATTGAAAATTGGCGTAAGAGGGAATCTGATTCAAAAAACATCTGCACAAGCGAAGCGCGGTCACGAAGTGCGCGTAAGCAGCCGTTTTTTGTGGTCAGGTTACCGCTGAGAGCCAAATTTTGGAATAAGTATTATAAACTCGACATTTGAACTATTTACGGGAGAGTCTATGATTTTTGATTGCACTAACTATGGATATAGATTCAATGATGAAGAAATAGAATTTTTTCTTGATGCAGATTCCTTTCCGGAAACTGTAGGGTATGAAGAGATTTTTGTGTCCGGGAGTTTTAATGGATGGCAGGTTTCTGCAGATTCTTCCTGGAAATTAGAAAAAAAAATCGACAAAAAGAAAAAATATTTCTCCCTTAAAAAAGATTTTTCAAAAATCAATATTCCGGGAAATTCAGGCTTTCCGGAATTCAATTTCATTTTGCTCACTCCGGAACAAGTTGTTTATCTGAAAAAAGAAGAAGACAATGTTTTTTGCTCAAATCGCGTTATAGTCCGAAATAAACAGGAGCTCGAAGAACTTCTAGAAACAAAAAAAATCGCCTGCATGGATAGAAGTCTTGAAACCTTTGACTTAAATTGTCCTGCTTGTCGTGCCGCAGTTGCTAACTTAAGATTTGTTCCGGGAACTGGAAGTCTTATCCGCGGTTATCACCCGTACAAAAAATCTTCTTCCGATTCGGAACTGGAAAATGAACGCATTGCAAATGTAAGAAAAGCCTTTTCTCTGTACGGAATAAAGTCTGTAATAACACTAAGCGGCTATGAACTTCCTTCTGAATTTTTAGGCGAAGATATGCCTTCGTTTATGGAAGAAATAGAAAAAAATCAAAATCGCATTTGCCTTTCTGCTGATTACGTTCTTGTTTATTACCATTCTGATGCAGCTGAATTTTCTAATCTTTTGCGTAAGGTTGCTCTTTTTATCATAAATCATCCTGGGCCTTATTACATGCACTGCAGAACTGGCGGTGATAAAACTGCGGTTGTTGCAGCCGTTCTTGCTTCTCTTGCCGGAGCTTCATGGAATTCAATTGTTAAAGATTTTGAAAAAACACAATTCAGCTCTGTCAGTGAATACCGCAACCGCCGGCTTTTGGAATATTCATTTCAGAAAATACTTGGCCATTCCTTTGCCGATTCAAAAGATCTTGCTCATCTGATGCAAAGTTATTTTATTAAAGAAAATATTTTGACTGCCGCCGAAATCAAAAAACTGCTGGAAAAATTGTATTCCGTGCCGCGTAAAAAAGAAACCGATTATTATAATTTTGCAGAAAATCATATTTGTGCTAAACGTTCTGCAAAAATTTAGTTAATAGTATTGGAGAATATTTTTGGGGGAACATATGTCAGAAGAATGTAGCCATGACTGCTCTTCTTGCGGAAAATCTTGCGAAAAGCGGGATTTGCATGTAAGTCTTCGTGAAGGAAGTAAGGTTAAAAAAGTAATTGGTATTGTAAGTGGAAAGGGTGGTGTAGGAAAGTCCCTTGTAACAAGTTTGCTTGCATGTAAAATTTCAAGAGACGGTCATAAAGTTGCGATTCTTGATGCAGATATTACCGGACCTTCTATTCCGGAAAGTTTCGGAGTTGGCCTTTCTCGTGCAGAAGGTGACGGCCAGTCATTAAATCCGGTTGTAACAGATTCAGGCATTCAGCTTATGAGTATGAATTTCCTGCTTGAAAATGAAAATGACCCTGTAATCTGGCGTGGTCCGGTAATTGCCGGCGCCGTAAAACAGTTCTGGACCGATGTAAACTGGAAAGATGTTGACTTTATGTTTGTGGATATGCCTCCGGGAACAGGTGATGTACCGCTTACAGTTTTTCAGTCGCTTCCTGTAGATGGAATCATTATTGTTTCTTCTCCGCAGCAGCTTGTGCGTGTAATTGTTGAAAAAGCTGTTAAAATGGCAAATATGATGAATATCCCGATTCTTGGGCTTGTAGAAAATATGAGCTATGTAAAATGTCCGGATTGCGGAAAGCCTATAACCGTTTTTGGAAAGAGCAATATAGAAAAAATTGCAGAAAGTTTTAATCTTCCTGTTCTTGCAAAAATTCCAATGGAAGAATCAACTTCTGCAGCAATTGACGCAGGTGACGTTGAAAGCATTCAAAACGATTACCTGGATAAAGCCGCAGAAACTGTTGAAAATCTTTTAGGATAGTTTTTGTTTATTCTTCAGGTTTAAGGCCGTCTACCATAAATTCATCAGGAATTTTTGACGGGCGGCCTTCATTTGTTACACTTGCCCAGGTAACTTTTGCTTCTGCACAAATAGTTCCGTCTTCTTTTCGAATAACCTGAGTAAATTCGCCCATTACGTGCTTGAGTTTAGTAGGTTTTGTTTCAACAAGAAGCTTGTCATCCAGAAAAGCCGATGCCTTGTAGTGAATATCGATGTGAGTTACGTATAGCGAAAATCCCGCCTTTACGATTCCCTTGTAATCAAAATTGGCTGCGTGCAAAAAATCCATGCGCGCGTGTTCAAGATAGTTCAAATAAACTGCATTATTTACGTGATTATACGAGTCACATTCGTAGGATCTTACGATAATTTCTGTTGTGTGTGTCATACTTTAATTATATATTTTTTTCTTTTTGTGCGCAAAGGCTTTTGCAACCGGTGTTCCGCAGCCCGCTTTTGCTCGGTCTCACTTCGTTCGCCTTTTGCTTTGCAAAACTGCTCCATACCGGCGCGGGAGGTTCAAAAAAAATAAAAAAAACGCTAAAATTAATGCTGGTATGAAAAAGATTTTTATTATTTCACTGACATTTTTATCTTTGTTTTCTTCCTGTTCACGGATTCCTGATTCCGCTCAGGATAAAAAAGAAAGATTTGTTCATAAACAGGCTTCTGCTATTTCATCCGAAATTGATTCACTTCAGAAAATAAAGGAAAAGGCCCTTGAAGATTATGTAAAAAAAACATCTCTGCATGATAAGGTTTGCCAGCTTTTTATCGAAAACCTGGAAGGCGATACGGTATATGTTCCCGTAGAAAAGAATTTTATTCCCGGTGGATATTTGTTTTTTAGTTACAACCTGGCAGATAATCCTGCCGGAATCATGCGTTTTACCGATTCAATCCGTTCTTACTGTATTAAAAATAATGTTGTTCCGCCGTTTCTCGCCGTAGACCAGGAAGGCGGATATGTAAACCGGCTTCGTACTGTTGCGGGTCCGCTTCCTTCTGCTTTGCGGGTAAGTTCAAAAATGAGCGTTGCCGAAGCGTATAAGCTTTATTCCTGTCAGGCCCGCGAAATAAAAGCCTTGGGCTTTAATATGAATATTGCGCCTGTTGTAGAAGTTCAAACCGCCGAAAACGAAAAGTTTTTGAACGGCCGGAGCTTTGGCTCTTTTGTAAATGTCCGAAATTACGGAACGGCCTGCATAAATGCCTTTGAAAATCGCGGAGTAGGTACTGTAATCAAGCATTTCCCGGGTAACACAAATACTGATCCACATACAGGACTTCCGGAAATTACTCTTTCCGAAAAGAATATGGAAGAAGCTGTCCGTCCATTTAAATCTCTTTCCCGCATTTTTCCTAGCGGTGTTCTTATGAGTCATGCCCGCACATCTGTTATCGATTCTGAAATTCCGGCTTGTTTTTCAAAAGTTTGGGTTACTGAAAAACTTAGAAACGACTACGGCTATTCAGGAATTATATTCAGCGATGATATTTTTATGGGCGCTTTGGCTTCTAATGGTTATCCGCCGGAAGAAGCTGCCGTTAAAGCCATTGAAGCCGGAATTAATTGCATCATGATAAGTGAAAAACGCATTTCCGGTCCTGCAAAAGTTTTAATCGAAAAAGCAAAAAAAGATTCTGACTTTGCGCGCCTCATCGATGAATCTTTTAAAAAAATTATTTCCTACAAGATTAAAGCAAATATTTTAGCTTATTCAAAAAAAGAAGACGGCTCTCTTTCAATTTTGGATGTTACAAAAACAGAATCAATTGATTCTCGTCTTTCTGCTTTTAATAAGGCTCGTGACGAAAATATCGATCTTTATCAGACATATTTCTAGGAAATAAAAATGGGCAAAAATAAGGCAAAAAATGCTCCGGAAAAATTAAAGGGAGCAGAAGGATTTGAAAAATATTACTCTGAATTATTTGCTGACCGCTGGGAAGGGTTAAAAAAATCCCTGTTCTTCGAAACTGTATACGCAGAACTTAATTGTGGCGGAAGTGAAAAGTATTATCTTGACCCTGCCAGTGTTTTTGCAGCCATGACACTCCCTCTCGATGGGGCGGAATCTGTTCTGGATTTGTGTGCTGCCCCCGGCGGAAAAACTCTTGTACTTGCCTCCAGAATGTCGGATGATACTGTGCTCGTCAGCAATGAACGTTCGCCTGTACGAAAAAACAGACTTTCTCAGGTTTGTCAGAATTGCCTTCCGGAAGATATTAAGGGCCGCATAAAAATTTCCTGCAGCGACGGAGCAAAATGGTGCAAAACTCAGTCAGAAGTGTATGACCGCATTCTTCTTGATGCGCCATGTTCCAGCGAACGTCATGTTCTCGCCGATGAAAAATATCTTTCAGAATGGTCGCCGAATCGAATAAAAACTCTTGCAATGGAACAGTGGGCGCTGCTTTCAAGTGCCTGGCGACTTCTTAAAAAGGACGGCTATCTTTTATATTCAACTTGTGCCCTTTGCCCTGCAGAAAACGACGATGTTGTTTCGCGTCTTTTTAAAAAGTTTGATGATGCAGAGCTTTGCTTTACCGATTCAATACCCGAAATTGATTTGCAGTCGGCAGTGTTCTGTAAAATGAATGTAATTCCAAAGCCGGAACGAACTCAAAACGGTTTTCACATTCTTCCCGATCAGAAAGAAAAATGTGGACCAATCTGGTTTACTTTATTACACAAAAAATCATAAGTACTTTGTTTAACTAAATTTCATAACTAAATTTCGTAACTTGATTATTTACTTTTTTTTTGTATAGTACTCTTATTAAGGAGTTTATGTATGAAAAAATGTTTTATTTGTTTAGTTGCACTTACTTTAGTAAGTACAATCTTTATGTCTTGTATTTCTGTCGAAAGAGCTGAAGAAATGGAAATGAAATCAGAAAAATTAGTTATCAACTCTATGTTCAATAGAGATGATTTTATTCTGATTGACACAATCACAGCTAGCTCGGATGTAGTTACCTATGATTATTCTTCAAGAGAATATACAGGCGATAGTTTTAAATACGGTATTATTAGTGAACCGGAAAATCTTGTTGTTGATTTAAATCTTGCTGTTAGTACCGGAAGAAAGCCGAAAAGAGCCAGAGGAAATGCTCTTGAAATTGCAAAACAGAATGCAAATTATGAATTAATTAAAAAAGCAGAAGAACTTGGGGCAGATACTCTTCTTGAACCTATGTATTCAATTGAAAAAGATGCAACTTATGTAGGAAAAAGTCCTAAAAAAGAATCTTATAAAGTAACTGTAAAAGCATGAAAAAGATAATTATATCAGTTATTTTAAGCTCGTTACTTTGTTTTAATGCTTTTTCTTTTGGTGTAGAAAGTTCTGTATCTTTAGGAGATGTTACAGGTGTAAAAGAAGGTATTTCTGTTGTAAATACTGATTATTTTAATCTGAGCCTGGGATCTTCTTATAATACAAGAAAGTATGAAATAAAAAGTGATTTCCTAGATATTTTCGGATATAGGTTATTTCCGTTATTGATGCT
>CAMHIV010000114.1 GCA_946185185.1 uncultured Treponema sp.
TGAGTTTCTGATCTGCATCCTGAGCCTTTGAAACATAATCATTTCCATTTATGTAAACATCTGAATCACTAATTGCTTTTTCGACAAAAGTAACAATTCTACGACTCTTTTCAGAAAGTTCAGCAGCTTTTGCATCATGAATAACCCTATGAGAATTTAAGAGTTCACTTGCATTTTTTGTCATATAACGCTGAAGTTTTATATGCTCTCTAATTTCATCAAGGAATGTAACATCTTCTGGCAGTCTGATAATTGCATCAGAAGTTCCCATGGAAAGCATTCGCATTGCTGAATCATCTTTGGCATCTGAATAATATGGAGTAATGAATCTAAGTCCAATAGATTCCCCGTCATGACGAACAACTCCATCGACTTTCTGATTAAACTGGAAGAAATATCGTGATGTATATGAATAGCGGGCGGATTTTATAATGCTTGAAAAAACTATATTACTTGTTGCGGCAATAACTTCACTTACATCAACAACTTCATTATTGATAGCGCGGTTTATTTCCTGTTCCTCGTTTGTAAGGAACACATATTCATCGCCATTTTTCTGAACAAGAGTTTCTGTAACTAATCGCTGGAGAGATTCTTCAACAAGTTTTCTGAGTTCAAGTCTATCCTGATCAATATGAGAAACAAGTAATGTTGTGAGATTTTCGACATTGCTTTTGATTGTCTTTACATACTTAATCATAAAAAGAACTTTTAACAAATCAGTATCAAAAGGATTTTCAAGATGCCTATTTTCCAGCGCATGATTAATTACAATACTGTTTGAATGGTCAATAAATTTTGCAAGCGCATCATAGAATTTATTGAACGGAATTAAAACGCCTTCTGTTTTTTCTTCATAGGCCATTGCAGATTCTTTGAACAAGGCAATCATTGATCGCTCACCCTCTGCAAGATGCTTTCCAGAAGAACTGTGCTCTCGTATTGAAGTCAGAACATCACCCAGCAAGTTAAACTGATATGGGATAAACGGATATACATCTGCAAAATCTTCTGCATTTTCATACAGACGTTTATAAACAGGATCTGCAAAAGTAATCAAATTCTTGATTATTGACTCTTTTGAAGTATATAAGCTTTCCAACAAGCCTTTAGCTTCTGGATTTTTAGCAAGAATACGCTTACGAATAACTTCATCAACATTCGAACTAGAAAGATTAAGACGTGTATCAAAACGTCCCTGAATCTTTGAAAAGTCCTGTCCTTCTACATGAACGATGCTATCGATATCCTGCTGACTTGTAACAACAATCCAAGCCTTTCCACCACAGGCTGTTCCCAAATCTTCTGTTACAGTCTGGAGATTAAGCATGAGTTTTGTATTGCCTGCAATGTACTGTCCAATTTCGTCAACAAGGAAAACAACATGATGATTGTTTCCTTTCTTTTCGCAATATTTTTGAACGAGTTTTCCAAAATCTTCTATACTGATATGATAATCTTTGGATTCTTCGTTATACCATGTGCGCGTATCTTCTTCGCTCATGTAATCAAGTTTGTTTAACGCATAAGCAATATGTTTAAGAATAAAAGCACCGCTCTGGCGTTCTTCATTCCAGTCTTTTTTTGAACTTTCATTAAAATACTGTTTGAATAAATCGTATTTTCCTTCATCTGATAAACGACGCTCAAGATCAGCAATATAAGGACGTGAACCACAGAAGCCCTGCATTTCATTGAATACTTTCAAGAAAACACGGACAATTGCATCTGGTAAAGATTTTGAGTTTGAATCACTTTTAGAATCTATGTTAAACAATATGACATCGGCTGGAACTGTTCCTGCCAGTTTCATATCAGCAATGATCATTGGGTCATCGATTTTTTTACCATCAGTAAAATATTCGATTGCTTTTTTTCCATTCACTTCTTTATTTTGAAGTAAATATGAAAGAATTTTCAAAAGGTGAGATTTACCGCTTCCAAAGAAACCTGTAATCCAAACACCCATCTTATCAGTATGTTTGTTAATTCCGTTTTTATAGCTTGAGAAGAAATCTCTAAAGTGTTTTGTTAATTCATTTGTAACAACATATTCTTCCAGTTCCTGATAAATGTTTTCTTCATTGGACTGGCCAACTTTAATTACACCCTGGATGTCACGATCGATAGGCTTTTCAAACATGTTTTTTATATTCATCGTTCTTCTCCAATTTATTTACAAAGCGGAAAAGCTCTGTAATAATTATCATCTGTTACTGCATTAAATAATTTGAGTTTTTGCCCAGTGTATTCTCCAGGGAAAAACATGATTACAGGAACCTTATATAATTTTTGATGTAAGTTATTTAGAACCGTATGAGAACGGACTAAAGGGTATACCTTACCAACTCCTGTTACAAAAATAATAGAATCTTCTGGAGTATTGCTTACTATGTAATCAATGATTTTGTTTGATTCGCCATCTTCGGTAAGTCCTAAAGTAGGTTGTAATTCGCTTATCAGATTTTCAAAACCATCTTCTTCCATAGCAAAAGAATCTTCCAGATATCCATTCTCTTTTAGAAAATTCATTACAATTTCATAAAGGTCAAATTCAATGATGTTAGGAATTTGTTTCTTAAGAACCTTAATATGTTCCCTCACTTCCAGCTCTCGTTCAGGTGCATAATCAAAGATGTAATATCCAACTTCATTTCCTAATCCTTTATTTTTAAGAAATTCAGGTTTTGAGATTTCATCTTTAATTCTATTCAGTCGTTCGGAAAAACTAGCTTCACTCATAATCAATTCCTGTAATTGTAGAAAGATATATTCCGTAACCTGTTTGTTTTAATAAATCCTGGAGACGGTAATCTATATAAGGTGTCAGGATTTTTTTTGATTGAGCATTCTCAACTAATCCACTCTCTATTAAAAACTTAACATAAGTTTGTTTAAGTTTATTAATTGCGCTCTCTGAAAAATTAGCAACTTCCGCACTTTGCGCAATTTTTTCATCAAAGAAATTTTTAATATCAGCGTCATCTAAATTCTTTTTGCCGAGTTGAAGTGATTTCTTAAACACGAGATTCATAAATTCAAAGAAAAGAAGATCTGACTTCATAATAGAAATGAGATGAACTATTCTTGCAGTATTAATATCTGAATCACGTAATTCAGTTATAAGCTCTGGAGTAAGAGTATTCAATCTTTTATAGACAACACCAGTAATACGTTTGCATCTATCTTCTGCTCGAACCTGATATAAATTTTGTTCAACAGCGATTTTCCGCATTTGGGTAACAGGTGTTTTATCCAAATAATATGGAATTGTATTTATTGCCTCATTAAGCCAAAAAAGGCATGAGACCATACCGGCACTATATTCCATTTATATGCCTTCCTTATCTAAAACTTCATCATTAACAACACAAATATCGCCTACGTCGCAATGAAGAGCTTTACAAATTTTTTGAATACTATCCATAGAAACAAACTCACCTTTATTCAGTTTTGCCAAGACATTCGTAGAAATACCAGCTGCACTAATCAGTTCTGTCTTTTTCATCTTTTTATCAATAAGTAGCTTCCATAGCTTTCTGTAATCTACGTTTTCTGTCATAAATACAAGACCTCGTGTTAATTATAACATAGATTTTGCTATTTTGCATAAAAAACATCACGAAAAGCATAGTATTTTTCTTGAAAATATGTGAATTTTGCTTAAACCCCGCCCCCATTCCACATCCCGTTTCCTGTCATTCCGCGAACCGTTTCATATCATTCCACGAAGTTTCAGCTGTAATGCCACGAATCGTGTACCGTCATTCCACATAAATTTTCATATTACTTCACAAATATTTTACAAATTTGTAAATATTTTTACACAAGTTTATTGACAGATTCACAAAAGAAGTATAAATTATTCTCAGATGCTGAAAGTGCCGTTTTGGCATTGGACGAAAACCTGTCAGGTTTTCCGCGAAAAAATAGGAGAAAAGGATGGAATCTCTATGGCAGAAGTAACAGCATTCGGAAAAATCTTGAGAAAGATGAGGATTGACTGTTCGGAGGTTTTGGGAGTTATGGCAAAGAGGCTGAAAGTCAGTCCCGCTTACCTTTCTTCCATTGAAAATGGCGGTCGCGAAATACCGGACGATTTTATCGGAAGAATCGTTGCAGAATACGGTTTGAGCGGGGCTCAGAAAAATGAGCTTGAAGAAGCCAAGGCTAAAGTCAGGGGGACTGTTAATGTAGATTTTAAAGACCAGAAAACGGAAGCAAACTATGTGGAAACCGCAGTTATGTTTGCAAAAGATTTTTCACGGCTTACTGCCGAACAGGTAAACCAGCTTAAGGAACTTTTGAAAAAATTTGAAAGTTCGGGAGAGTATCAGAATGGAAGCGAGTCAGTATGAAGGGCAGATTGAGACAGCTATAAAGGAACCGAAAGCAGAGGCTCTCGTTCTTACTGATGACGGGATGCATCTTACGGCATTCTGGACGCGGCTTTTATGCGGCTGCGGTACGGACGGAAGATTTGATCCAATCTTTGTAATGGAAAACATCATTCCGCTCTTTGACAAATCGTTCAACTACGAGATTGTCGATGCAGGCACATGGAAGAAAGGTAAGTTTCTTCAGGCATATTACAATCCAGAGGAGAACAAAATCGTAATCCGGAGTGATGTCTACGAGAGGGCACTTGCCGGCGTTGCACTGGATGTAATCATTATAGCGCACGAAGTCGTACACTGCATCCAGTCGATTGCCCTGCGTTTTTTTAATGCCATGCAGTGCGTTGAATTCAAGACTGCGCTGTGCGGTAACGGTTCATCGGAAATGCAGCAGCATGAACTTCAGACTGACAAAATTACATCGCTTGTACTGAGGCCGGAAAGCCTCATTGAAGGCAAAACTGATGAGGAGATTATGCAAAAATATCTTGTATCTCCGTTGATTCAGTTTGTCTGCGGACTTATCAAAACAGCTGGCAAGAACTTGATTGAAGCCCTTAATGACAAAAGCTATTTTACACAGATGGATAAGGAGGTTGAAAGATGTGCCGTATGATTGTTCTGGCGGCAGCAAAAAAAAGGGCTTAAAACTACTGCAATAGCTTTAAGCCTTCAGACAATAGGAAGCATAAAATCTGCTCTTATTCTTAAGATTATCCTACTTTCTATTGTGATTTTTTTCAAGTGCCGCACAAGCAAAATGACAACTTTTTTTGTCACGGTGGTCGAGCCGGTCGGAAACCACCGTTTTAACGCAAACAGAATTTCGTATGAGATTCTAAAATTCGCTTGGGGACTGTCGCCCGTAGAAAAGACAGTAGGATGATACCACCATGGAAAATATTTCGACGCTGGAAAACAGCTCTTCGATTTTAAGCGTGACTTTGCATGAAAACAATTTCACAAAAGACGGAACTTATTACGCCACGGTCAGCCGTAATACAGCCACATTCAAAAACATTCTTTCTGAGATTGCTGAAGACAACAAGGGCATGGATCCCTACATGCTCCAGTTCGCCGCAATCCTGATTCAGAAGAAAATCCTCAAGATGCTTGAGCAGGGAAAAGCCGTGAACGTCCTTGACCTTGGAACCATGTACATCGCAATGAAGTGCAACGCCAAGGGAAAAAGCGATGTTTCCGAAAGCGGCAATTTCTACATCAAGTTTACGCCCACAAGTCTTGCAAACGAGGCAATCGCATCATTAAGCGTAGACAAAGTCGTCTATGCCGACGGAAGCCCTGAAATCACTGAAATTGCGGATCTGTCTGACGCAAAATCAAAAGGAACGCTCACAAAAGGAAAGCCCTGCAGAATTACAGGAGGCCGCTTAAAGCTTGGCGGAGAGAACTGGGGCATTTACTTTGCACCTGTCGATTCGGAAGGGAAAATGAACCCGGACGAAACTTCGTGGACAAAGGTAAATGACTCAAGCCTTTTCAGAAACAAGCCGAGCGAACTGAACTTCTTTGTGCCGGATTCACTCACAGAAGGGAGCTACCGGATAGTCCTGTGCACAACTTACCTTGGAAAAGATAAGAGCCGCAAGTCCATGCTGGAAACCGCAAGCGATGTAATCAGCGTAAAAGCCGAATAAGTTCCCCGGGGCTTTCTGTATTTTTCTCAATGCGGGAAGCCCCCTTCAACATTTCCAATAAAGGTAAGCTGAAACTTCAGTGACCATTTCAAAAAAATGAATTTATAATGCAATTTTGTCATTTCCAAAATTGAGGGCACAGGGAAAAAGTTTGGATTACAAGCCGAACTTTTAGGAAAATCAGCGGTTCCAAAGCTCACACCCCCTTGAAAGCTTCGCATGATTTCCGTATGTCGCAGTTTTCGCAGATATGGCTGCAGAAGGTTCTTCCGTCCTTGAACTCTTTTTTTAAAACGGAGGGAGAAGGAGGGTCGAACTCACAGTTCTGGATTTTTTCAACCACCTCGCCCACTTTTTTTACCGCAGATTCCAGAACGTCGTGACTGTGTTGAACAGGAACAATGGGGTTCCAATTTGCCAGTGCATGTTCAAGTTCTGATGCATTGCCGTTTTTCAAGGCGTAACGCACATCCCTGGGCATTGATGTCGAAAGGACAAACGTATCGCCAATGTCACTCTCCTTCATTCGCTCCAGTTCATAGGCATACAGGTTCAGCTCATCTTTGTACAACTCGATGTCATCTTCTATCTGTTCCCTCGAATTTGTCGTCACGTCAAACAGGCTGCGCTTTCCATCCTTTTCCAGAACATCTATCATTCCCTCGATTGAATAAGGAGAACCGCCTGAGGCAATAAAAAAAGCCTACCGCAGACACATCCGGCGCATCCTTCGCCCACCATCACAACTACCATGAACGTTACAAGCACGGTGAGTTCGGGGAACATGAATTTAAGAAGAGAGCTTCATAGGGGGGGAGTGAATCTGTTCATCATACCTCAATCTCTCCTTCATCAAAAAAGTCCTTTGGCGATTTATCCAAAATTACGTAACAAATTCCACCTTTGTTTTTATTACTCTTATATTTTATTGCATCAACACTATGTCGCTTTTTTAAGTTTATAAAAGAACAACAAACTGACAGGAAATTTGGAATCAAATAAGCACTAAAGTTATTCCCCGATTCTTTCTCTATATCACAGTAAGAAACTAAAGGGCACTCCTCTGATGAAATATCAAATACAGTCATTTCATTTATGAGCTT
>CAMHIV010000115.1 GCA_946185185.1 uncultured Treponema sp.
GCCGAAGCATCAGAGAGGATGATATGGTTACGAGAAAGAATATTAAAACTGCTATAACTTCTTTTAAAATCGGTCTTCGCATTTTCTCAAAAAAAGAATAGAATCAGTAAAGTCCTTAAGGATTTTCAGGCTGATGCCAAAGAAGAATTTTTTAGCACAGCTTTTACATATTACCAAAATTTTCGGCAATTTAATAGGTAACAAAAAGCAGGTATTTTATGATTATAAAAAATTTTATAGTTTTTGAAGGAATTGACGGAGCAGGAACATCCACTCAGATAAAAAAACTCTCAGAACATTTTGAAAGTGAAAAAGTTTTTGTAACAGCCGAGCCAACAAGCGGCGAAACCGGAAAATTTTTAAGAAGACTGCTCAAAGGTGATTTTGTCGTAAACGAAAAAACTGCATCCTATCTTTTTGCCGCAGACCGCTGTGAACACATTTTTGGAAAAGACGGCGTTATATCCCAGACAGAAAACGGAAAAACAGTTTTAAGCGACCGCTATTTCTTTTCAAGTCTTGCATACCAGTCTGTAAGCTGCGGCAAAGAACTTCCGGAGCTTTTAAACAGCCCATTCCCGCTTCCGGAAATTCTGTTTTATTTCAAAATAAACCCGGAAATATCTCTTTCCAGAGTCGAAAGCCGCGGAGAATCAAAAGAAATTTACGAAAAAATTGATTTTCAGAAAAAAACTGCAGAGCTTTACGAAAAAGTAATCAACGAATACCGCGGCGAAAAAGGCCGTGGAATGAAAATAATTGAAATCGACGCAGCAAAATCCATCGAAGAAATCAGCGATTTTATCTGGAACTGCGTTAAGAATCGTTAGAAAAATCCGATAAAAAAAGAGTGAAAGTCTCTTCATTCGCAAAAATCAAGATTCTCATTTCTATAGTTTTTCTACTGTGTGTCGTAATCCAAAATGCGAGCGCATACATGGTAAAATACAAGGAAGACTGGTATAGACTTTACCATGTTCATTATCAGCAGTATCCGGATGACTGCATCGAAAATATCTACTGGCTCGAAAAAGCTGTCCATGCGGATTTCTGCAACCCGCTTTATACCGGCGTAAAAATCGAAACTGAAAAACAGTGGGAAAAATACCGCTATCTTTTTCAGATGCACTTGAACTTAAAACTCATCGAACAGCATCTGCGACTTGGAAGAACTTACGACAAAAAAGTTGCATATTTTTATGACGCACCATGGAAAGATGAATACCTTCGCAATATAGAAAAATGTCTTTCCTGTTACAAAGCAGGACTTGTATACTGGCAGGAAGCTCAGCTTTGGGCTGAAAAAGCAAATGTAAAGGATTTTTTATTTCTGTACATAAGTGAAAAGCAAAACTGGGAAGATGAACGGGAAAGAATCAAAACCGGCGAACTGAATTACGGAAAAATGCTTGAAAGAGAAATCGCAAGAGTTGAAAAAGTTCGGGATGAATTGATTGCAATGAAGTCAAAATCTTACTAAAATAAAGGCATGACTGATAATAAAAATGTTTTGAATGTGTCTTACCCGGTAAGTTATCCAGGAGCACAAATTACAAAAATTTCTTTTACAAGTGGAAAGCCGGATTTAAATACGCTTTTTAATCCGGGAAGAGAAGAAGGTCCCCGCCGCTGTTTTATCACAGATGCATCGGTTGCAACCTTACCTGATATTCAGGACTTTATAAATCAGTTTGAAGACGGAATCTGCGGAAACGACATCCTTTTAATCTTAGGTTCCGGCGAACCATACAAAACAATCGACAGCGTACTTGAAATTGTAAAAAATGCCGTAGATGCAAACTTTTCAAGAAAAGACTTATTTGTAGGAATCGGCGGCGGCGTTATCTGCGACATGACAGGTTTTGCAGCATCAATTTTTAAGAGAGGAATTGCCTGCCAGTTTGTTCCAACAACATTACTTGCCATGGTAGACGCTTCAATCGGCGGGAAAACCGGTTGTGACTTTGAAAACTACAAAAACATGATAGGCGCATTCTGGCCTGCAAAAGAAATATTTATTTACCCAGAATTTGTACAGACACTTTCTCAGGCGCAGTACCGTTCCGGCTTAGGAGAAGCAATAAAAACTGCATTGCTTTTTGACAAAGAGCTTTTTGAACTTTTTAAGACGGAACCGGAAAAGATTCTTGCCCGGGACAAAGAAATCGTATTCAACCTTATTCAGAAGTGTGCAAAGGCAAAAGCCGAAGTTGTTGAAAAAGATTTCACCGAAAAAAATATCCGTATGTATCTGAATCTTGGTCACACTTTTGGTCATGCACTGGAAACATTAAGCGGACTTGGAAATATTCCTCACGGAGATGCAGTAGCCTGGGGAATCGCCCGGGAAGCAGTTTTATGTGCCCGCGAAGACATTTGTTCAGAAGCGTTCAAAGACGAAGTTCTTTCAGTTCTTGATAAATACGGCTGGTGCATCGATCCAATTCATCCGCTCATTACAGGCGGCGGAATCGGAGAACGACTGATGACTATCATGAAAAAAGACAAAAAAAATGCAAGTTCTAAAATCAAACTTGTACTTCAGAGAGGTTTGAACGATACTTTCACAGAGGAAATCGAAGATTCAAAGATACTTTCGGTTTTGAAGTAAAATGACAAAGGAACAAACGGAACACTATTTTGACTGGGCTGCAACAAGCCCATGTGATGCAGACATTTTAAGAAAATCACTTGAAGAAACCATCGAAAAATGGGGAAATCCTTCAAGTTTGCACGAAGCCGGCAAAGAAGCAAAAGAATTGCTTGAAGAAGCAAGAAAACGCTGCGCTGATTCTCTTGGTGTTCCAAAGGAAAAGCTTTATTTTACATCCGGAGGAACAGAAAGCGATCATATTCCTCTGCTTTCAGTTATAAACAGACCGCAGAAAGGCCACGTTCTTTTCAGTTCGATTGAACATCCTGCAATTCGTGAACAGGCACTGGAATTAAAAAAATGCGGCTTCACCGTAGAAGCTATACCGGCTGACAAAAACGGCATTATCACAGCAGAAGCAGTTACAGCCGCATTGAAACCGGAAACCGTTATTGTCTGTGTTATGGCAGTAAACAACGAAACCGGCGCAATTCAGCCGATTTATGAAATTGCAGATGCAATAACAAAGGCTTCTCAGGGAAAACGCCGCCCGAAATTCCATGTAGACTGTGTTCAGGCAGCTGGTAAAATCCCATTAAATCTTTCTTACAAAGGTATCGATAGTGCGGCTTTTAGTGCGCATAAAATCTGTGGTCCACGAGGAATAGGACTTCTTTATCTTGCAGATCCAGTGGAAGCCTTTTTAAAAGGCGGTGGACAGGAAAAATCAATTCGTTCAGGAACAGAAAATGTTTACGGAGCACTGGCACTTTCCTTCTGCCTTGAAAAATACCTTATCCGAGATGCAAATCCACAGGCAAAAGAGCGATACAATGCACAGATTGAATATACAAAAAAATTTGTTGATACGCTTTCGAAAAACGATTGGTGCACAATACTCCCCTACTCTCGCATAGAAAGTGAAGAAAATTATTCTCCTTGGGTTGTTCAGGCAGCATTCAAAAATATTCCAGGCCAGGTAATGCTCAGAGCTTTGGATAACGAAGGCTTTTACATTTCAACCGGAAGTGCCTGCTCAAGCAGAAAAAATTCCAGACCTGTACTTGAAGCAATGCATATCACCGCAAAAGAAAGTGAAAACGCTGTTAGATTCAGTTTTGGACCACATACAACAGAAAGTGCGATGAACGAACTTTTGAATAAGGTTGCTGAAATTGCAAAAAAATTTAATGGCTAAAAATGGTAAAAATCTGTAGATTGACATCATTCTTTAAATTAGTCATAATCGAATAATAAATTAACATTTCAAAGGAAGGCAAAAATATGGGAGCACGAGGAGAACTTTTTACTACGGAAGTTTATCTTGACAACCGTTCTTATTTTTTTAATGTAAAGGAAAACAGAACCGGAGATGTATTTCTTCAGATTGTAGAAAGCAAGAGCCGTGACGGAGCTGATGGAGAACGACATCAGATTGCTATTTTTGCCGACGACATGCAGAAGTTTCTTCAGGGCATGGATCGCTCACTTAATTTCGTTGAAAAAGACCGAAAAGAAAGAGCTAAGCTCAAGGCTGCAAAGAAAGCTGAAAAAGCAAAAAAAATCTATCGCGTTACAAAAGAATCATCAAAAAAGCAGGATGACGGCATTAAAAGAACTGGAAGAATCCACGTTGTTTCAAAACGCCCTCAGACCGAATCAACAGAAGAAACAAAAGAATAATTAATACTTAAAAGTCAGCCGCTGAATGGGACTAGGACCTATTTCGCGGCAGATTTTTCTGTGTGCGCTTGTCGGATAGCCTTTGTGCTTTGCATAACCATAAGCCGGATACAAGGCATCCATCTCGCACATAATTTTATCGCGCTCTACCTTAGCAATAATGCTTGCAGCCATAACCGACGGATAATTAGCATCAGCTTTCGGCTCGCATCTTAATTCAATACCAGGAATATCAGGAACACTAGTACCGTCAGTAATTGCAGAAATCCAGCAGTCCTTTATATTTTGCTTAGAAAGCCATTCCGGAAGTTTTTTTATCATACTTTCATAGGCAAGCTTCATTGCATACATGCTCGCCTTTAGAATATTCATCTCATCGATAGTCTTGTGATCTACAATTCCTAAGCCCCAGCAGGCTTTTTCCATAATAATTTTTTCTGCAGCGATACGCTTTTTTTCTGAAAGTTTTTTTGAATCATTAAGTATTTCAACAGGAAAATCGGCCGGAAGAATTACCGCACCTGCAGTTACAGGCCCTGCCAATGGTCCACGACCAGCCTCGTCAAATCCGCAAATCAATTTTTCCGGCATATCAAAATCCCGTAATATTATTTTCAGAATAATCTACCGAATAATTTTTTTCATCGGTGTAAACAGGTTTGTTATTTCCCATTGGCTTTTTAAGGTCGCCGACAAAATTATTTCGGCAAATTGTTGAATGAGTGTCAAAAAGCTCGGCAATACGCCCCATTACGCCGGTAACAATACAGGTAGAATCAGTAAGTTCAAAAAGTCCACCCTGAGCCGAAATATTTACAGCTGTTCCTGCAACTACAGTAAGACGAGATTTTTTTATCTGAATCTTCGACTGAACAGAAGAAACAATTGAAGAATAACTTTCCGCAGTTGAAGTGAGCCCTGTATTTACGATATTCAGCACAGATTTTTCGCAGCTTATGATAGAACCGGATTTTCCAAAGGCTGCCGACAATTCAACTCCATCAAGATACAATACACCTCGTTCAAGGTTAAAGAGGAATGCTGTTTCTGTAGTATTCCGGCTTTCTGCAAGAGAAATTATGCAGTTCGAAATCGAAACACTTGAATTTTTTATAAGGAAGCTTGTAGTCGGCGAAAGAATAAGACGCGCATCCGTAGTCCCGTCAATCTTACAGTTAGAAGTAATTCTAGACACTCCTGCCGGAACCCGAACATCGCCATTTACGCGGATATGAACAAAACGACTCTGATTAATAAGTGAAACAACTTGAGAAAAATCTGTAAACGGATACTTTATTGTCCCGTTAGCCATTTTAAGTTTTTCAGGATCGGTAATTGTTCCGTCTAAAAAATAATTTCTCTGGTCGATGATTACAGCATATTCAGAAGACTTACTTTTGTTACCGTGCTCATCAACACAGTATGCACAAACTTTATATGCAGCGGCACCTTCGTTCATAGGCTCAAGGATAACCGCAACATTTGTATCTTTTTTGTAAGAAATAGAATTCAAGTCAAACAAAACGTCATCGGCTTCAACAGTGTAATCTTCATCAAGGATTACTGGACCAGACACCGCATAATAAACACTGTGCTTTTCTGTACTAGCAATTGCAACACGAACCGCCTGGCGGGCAAAAGTTTCCGGTACAGATGGCATTATCATTGGTGCTTTAGGATTCTTTTTATGAATCGAAAAAGAAATATCCATTTTTCCTTGCAATACAGAATCATAGAAAACACCGATTGTTATGTTTCCGTCGTAATTATCGCCTTTAAATGTATCGATATTAAACGAATCATAAAGTTCACATGTTTCCCCTTCATTTTGAAGAATACCGAACTTATAATCGCTGTCGCTGTTTACAGAAACCTGAATCTGACCGCTTTCTTCTGTTTTTTGAACAATCTGAGGTTTAGGTGGCAGATTAAAAAATTTCACGATATTCTGTTTTGAATAATCCACACTCTGCCAGGAAATCATATGATTTACGCTGCGGTCAAGAACAACTCTTTCCCGAGGCTGAGACCACCACTGATCATCAATTTTATAAATGAAGGATTTGTCGGAAAATTCAAAAGTATCCCAGTCAATGATTTCAAAAGGAACGTCTTTGCGGCTGAAAATCCCGGATTTAACAGGAGACACTTTTATCATAAAGCGCCAGATTCCGTTTCCATCTGTTACGGCACAGGGAATATAGCGGGAAATAACCATATCAGAACTCAAAGAAAGTTCCGTTCCAGAGGTATAGATTTCAGGCTTTTCGCCAAGACTATATTCAAGTTCTGCTGGAATTGAAAAACTTTCGCCTGGCAAATATTCAACAATTCCACTGGATGTTACGGCTGTTAAAAACTCAGCAGATTTTTTTTCAGCAGGAAATTCAACTTCGTTTACTGCATAGGATATTTTTCGGGATGTGCGGTTTCCTTTTTTGTCGATGATTGAAACATTTACGGAAACTTCACCGTCTAAATCAATGAGGACAGGACCATCGTATGCAAAGCCAGAACGTTCAGGATCAGTTCCATTAAGGGAATAGAAAACATTTCCACCTTCAGGAACTTCTACTATCAAAAGCTGACGATTGGCCCAGGTACCACTTTCAGGACTAATAATCTGTGCCCAAAAAAGAGAAGGAACAAACAAAATAAACGCAAAAAGCGAAACTATCTTAAAAATCTTTTTTTTCTGCATATTTTTTCCTGAAACTGATTAATTATACAGCATAAGACGAAAGTTTTCATCTGTTTCTTTGTATACAAAATGAGACTTTTTTAATGAATGTCCTGCAGCGGAAGCTGGAAGCAGAAGATTTTTCTTTCTAAGAATACCGTATTCACTTTTCATTTTAAACAACCGGT
>CAMHIV010000116.1 GCA_946185185.1 uncultured Treponema sp.
AATTAGGAGACAAAAATGAAAAAATTACTTTCATTTTTAGTTGCAGGTATCGCAGCTCTTGGTCTTGCATCATGTTCAGGTGATTTGCACAATGAGTTTGATCCAAGTTCTGCATTGGGTAAGTTACTCCTCGGTGATGGAACTGTACTCGATAAAGCTGATATCTGTGGAACTTTTAACAATTGGACAGGATCTGCTCTTACAAAAGAAGAAGACGGAACATACACATATACATTTACTGCTGATGCAACATCAGGAGAGTTCTCTATCCGTGAAGTAGCTGGTAGTTGGACTGCTGGTAACCGCTGGTGTGGTGCCCTTAAGAAGGATAATGAAAATGCTCTTAAGCTTAAGAATGGAAAGTCTGTAACTCTTGTTTATTCAGATGATCCAGATCCAAGTCATGTTCAGCTTCCTGAACTTACAGTAGGAACATCTTACACACTTACATTTACTATTGAAGATGATGATTCTATTTCTGCAGCACTTTCTTCTGGCGGTGTAACACCTTATTACTTGGCAGGATACTTCTTGAGAACTTCTCAGAATGGTGACGTAATTGATGGTACATCTGTTCTTCTTGATCCTTCTGTTGATAAGAAAACTGGTGTTGTAACATATATTTACAACTTCACATTTGATTCTTCATTGTCTGCTGCAGAACTTCCAGTTACTGATCCAGCTACTGAAGTAGCATTCCGAATTACAAAGGGTAGTTCAGATGTAGGTTACTATGGTGCTACATTTGCATATGGCACAACTACTAAGTTTGTAGATACAGTTGAAGATGATGGTACTGCTCAGTCAGCAAATATCATCTCTGGTCTTGAAAATGGCAAAGATTATCGTCTTATTATCCAGACAACACCAGAAAAGGTTGTTTCATACAAAGTTCTTGGAAAACAGACTGTAGTTCTTAGTGGTGCAAAATTTGTTGCAACAGGTCTTCCTAGTGAATTGGAAGGTTTGACATTGTATCTTACTGGTGGGTTCACTGGTTGGGCAACTCCTGGTACCTCTGGTTCTGTTGCAGCTGTTGTAACAAATGGTACAATTGAAGCAACTGTTCCAGATATTACTGGCGAATTCATAGGTGATGATCCTCAGGAATTCCCAGTTGCCGGTAAATTTGCATCTGATGGTTGGACAACTCCAGAAATTGTTCAAGCATCAAATTACGATAACATTGAAGTAACATTTACAACTACAAAGAAGACTGCAAAGGGTACTTTCCAGTCAAAGAAATCTGATGAAGATAAATACGGTTGTAGTTGGACTGTAGAGTAATCTGATTTATTCCAAAGTTACAGATGATTCTGTAACTTTGAGTATACTCTTATAATTCAAAAGGGGTGCATTTCAATACGAAATGTACCCCTTTTTTGTTGTTTAATTAAAGTGATTTTTTTCTAGTTTTTCAATTCTACAAGAGAACCCTTAATTAAAGCGTTTACCTTCTCAATACTCATATCCAAAGATTTTGCAATAATTTCTAACGGCACCCCATTTTTATAAAAAGACAAAGCAGCATTTTCCTTTGCTTTTTGCTGTCCTGCATCAAAATCGTATGTTCTTTGGCGTTCCCATTCCATATATTGAAACCTCCACTGCGTGTTGTGCTTGGCGTCTTGCACTAGATTTGCTATGTCGTTGGTAAAATTGTTTTTACTTTCGTTTTTCATTACAAGACTTAAAAAGGCACGCTGTTCTTTGTTCAATATTTTATCATAATTTTGGGCTATAAAAAAGAGTTTGGTAGTTCTGTCGTTTAGCTTTACAGTTGAATCTTCAGCACAGAGGTTTTCAAAAGTATATTTAGCTTTACCCTTATTAAAAATATCATTCAGGCAAATAAATATGATGTATGAATCTTTTAATTCTTTGTACTTCTGTCCAGAACGAAGCATATCCACATCCATAATTCCCTAGTAATAGCGAGAGCGTTCAGGAAGCTCCTGCGTATCAGCAACCTGCATTTCGATGTTAAATGCCTGAGTGGCGTTTTTCGCATAAACGTCCAGACGAATTCCTTTGATGCCGTAATCTATTTCAATTTGCTTTTCCTGCTCCATCTCGATATGGTCAATTTCAATTTCCAACAAAATTTCTAAAAGTCGTTTACAGATATCTGGATTGTTATGCATCACCTTGTAGAAAATAAAATTGTTTGCAATAGTAGCATTTTCCCATTTTTCAGCCGGGGTTAGATTTGTATTATCTTGCATTTTTCACACTCCATCTTATATAACAGAGGTTTTTGTAAAAAAATGCAGTTAAAGCGGGATTTTTTTTGCAGAAAATTCATTTTTTGTTCACAGAATTTCAATATAAATACAGAGGTATACATGACAAATAATTTTTATGCATCAATAGATTGGTCTGATCAAAAAATTTCAAATTCTTTTATGTTTTACAAAATATTCACAACTTATCCCGATGCATGTAAGGAGCTCCTGGAAATTTTGTTGGGCTTTAAAATTGCAAAAATTGAATATCCTCAGGGCGAACGAATTTTTAGTGTTGACGCAGAAGCTCATTCGATACGGCTAGATATTTTTACACAAGATGATAATCACATATACGATATCGAAATGCAAACAACAGCAGAAGAAGATTTACCGGAACGAGCTCGCTATTATCAGGGCATAATGGACACGGCGACACTAAAACCGAGCGAGCCATACAAAAAGCTAAAAGATTCAATTATCATCTTCATTTGTATGTTCGATCCTTTTAGGAAAGGAAAAGTTAAATATGTATTTAAAAACTTGGATATTGAAAATCCGGACAACGCATTAGGTGATCGAACAACAAAAATCTTTTTTAATACCTCAAAGTATGATAAAATTCAAAATAACAAAGAATTAAAATGCCTTTTAGAATATTTTAATTCGAACAAAGCAGATTCCGTCTTTACAAGTTCATTAGAACGTCTTGTAACAACCGCCAAACATAATCTTCAATGGAGGCAAACTTATATGACCTTAGAACGTTTTCAGTATTATGCAAGTCAAAGAGCTTTAAAACAGGGAATAGAACAAGGCCAACAAAAAGCTAAAGAATCAGCTGCAATTGAATTTTTAAAAATGGGTTTAACAATTGAAAAAGTTGCCAAAGGAACAAATTTGCCTATAGATCAAGTAGAACTTCTTGCAAAGAAAATTGCACTTACTACAAAGCAATAAGGCATTTCTGAAACTTAAGTTTAAAAAAAATGACTTAGCCCTGTTTATAACAGAACTAAGTCCTTGATTATTTTGTAATTATTATACGTTAGTTTTCAAGAATTACAAAACCGTGAGCAGGAATAGTGCTTACAATTGTATCTTCATCTGAATAGTTTACAGAACCATTAACTTCACTAATTGTAACAACCTTTCCTTTGTCACCCTGTGTCATTTTTACATTCTTAATTCCAACACCTACATATTCACCAGACTTGTAGATATTTTTAGGAGTATAAGCATTTTCAGTAGCATTGAAATAGATTGTAAAGTTCTTTCCAGAAGTTGAAGTAACAACATATTTTGAAATACCATCAAATACTTTTTCAGCGCTTACTGATGAAGGATTTGTAAATGCATCATTTGACTTACGAAGAGTAATAAGTCCCTTGTAAGTGTTGTAAACATCAGAATAAGTAGTTTTGAATCCTAAGTTAATTGTATTTACATCGTCGATATCTGTTGCTGCAACATAAGTTCCACCGTTGTAACGGCTAGTCCATGTTACACCACCCTTTGTATCAGCAGAATAACTATCTGGATTTCCTTTCTTTGTGCGCATGAATTCCTGTCCTCCATTTAAGAATGGAGTACCCTGACTCAAGATAAGATAAGCAGCTGCAAGTTTGTCTTCCTTCTTGATTAATTCAAGATCAGTCTGAGAAATTTCTGATGGCCAAGCTGTTGCAATTTTTCCTGACTTGTCTTTTGCCTTAGAATTTTCGATGTTAGATGGCAAAGTATAAACAAGTTTATCGAACAAAGTAAAGTTATCGTGACATTCTGCGTAGTGCAAAGCAAGACCAGTTAAACCAGTAGCATTGCGGTTATTCTTTGTAATCTGAAGACCAGCAAGTCCTGTATTGATATTGTCATCAAAATATCCCTGAATCTGTCCTGCGTTCAAACCGCCAAATTCACTACCTTTAACTGCATCACGGTAATCATCATCAAATGCACCAAAACCGTAACCTGTTGTAGTTTTTCCAGCACCAGTAGCACCAGATACAACGCCAGAAGTTCCACCAGTCCATGGTTCACCGTATACGAGAACATTACTATCAATTTCGTACAATGCTTCATAAATTTCTTTCATTGTATCAGCTTCAAGACAGCCCATAAGGTCAAAACGGAAACCGTTGATATGATAATCGTTCATCCAGTGTTTAAGTGATTCGATTACATATTTCTTAACCATCTTGTGGTTTGTAGCAAGTTCGTTTCCACAACCTGAACCGTTGATATAATTTCCAGAAGCATCCTGACGATAGAAGTATCCAGGAACAGTTGAATCATAAAGAGATCCGCCCAAAGTTCCACTTGTGTGGTTGTATACAACATCCATAATTACGGCAATACCATTATCATGGAATGTTTTTACAAGCTTTCGTAATTCTGCAACAGCCTGTGCACCGTCTGTATAATCATCTGTTACATAACGTCCTTCAGGAACATTATAATGATATGGATTGTAACCCCAGTTGTAGTTTTTATCTGCATTTACCTGTGCGTAATCAAATACAGGCAAAAGCTGAACGTGAGTTACACCCAAATCTACGAGGTGCTTCATAATTTCTGAGCTAGATGCAACATCAAGGAATTTACCTGTTGAATATGAATCTGCTGCACGGCTCCAGTCACGAATATGCATTTCGTAAATTACAGCATCGTTATATTTTTTTGGTTCTACACCTGTAGAACGAAATGGGTTTGTATAAGAAGTTTCCCAATTTGCAGGTTTTGCAGAAGCATCGTCAATTGATACCAACTGGCTTGCAATACTATCTGGAGCAGCTACTCCATTCCAAATATCAGCAACATAATACGTTGTGTCATTGTTTGTGATTTCATATTTGTAATAAACACTACCATCGATATTAACATTTTCTACTGTCCAGATACCAGTATTCGAATCCATTGTCATTGGTTGTTCAACAACAGGAGTTCCCTTAAGTTCTACTTCATCGCATGAACCACAAGCTTTTGCAGTAACAGTTGCAGCTTTATAAGTTCCGATATTAGCGTAAGAATCATAGAGTAACAATGTAACTGCACTTGCAGCTGGAGCCCATACTTTAAATGTAGCAGTATCGCCAGCTGTCAAAGTAAGACCAAGATCTGTAACAGCGCTAGCTGCATTTGCATAAAGACTTTCAATCAAGTCTGAACTAACGGCTACATGAACAACTTTATTTCCGTAAACAACCTCGTAAGGTGCCTTTGAAACATCTGAACCACTACCATTTGCAACTTTGATAGTAAGAACGTCGCTTTTAATTTTGGCACTTGTTACAGTTAACTCACTGCTTATTGAATCGAATACTTGAGGTGTGATATCTCCATTAGCAAGTAAACTTGTTGTACAGGTAATTGTTGCAGTTCCGGCTGTCTTGTCCAAAGCTGTAATAGAACCTCCCATAATACCGATACAATCGTCTACAGAAGTGTAATAAGCCATGCTGTTCCAGTTGAAGTAATATGTTACATCTGCAGCAACATCTTCTTTAGGAATAACAATGTCTTTTGTCTGAGGTTTTCCATCTTTGCCAGTAGTTAAATTGTTAAACAAAATACCCAAATCATAAACTGGGTCAATAGCAAGTGTATACGAATATCCACTATAACCATTAATTGTTTCTGCTGTCATAACAAAATTTCCAGGCCACTTTTCTGTAGTATAACTTGTATCTGGATTTGCTTTTGCCCATGCCCAAACTCCTGGTTTTGTACAATCAGAAGGCACGCCTAACAGTTTAAGTGTAATATTTACTGTTGGATTCAAACTTCGTGTAGAAACACCAAGTTCTGTATTTGTTGTATTCTTAACTGCATTAGCCAAAAGCATTGCTTTTGAATCTGTTAGTTCGTTCGAGCAAGAAAATGCAAGGAGCGAAGTTGCAGCAAGTGCTAAAAGAGTTTTAATAATTTTTTTCATATTTTAAGCTCCTTTCCTATTTGTTCAAATTTTTGTAGATAAATACTGGTGAAGTATAAGTAACATCAGCATCGCTCAATCCGCGGCCAAAATCTTCTACCTTTGTTCTTTCTGTTTCGTATGCAAGGTAGTAGAATTTGCTTACATTATCCCAATAGAATGGAATTGGATTTGGATCATCGATAGAAATCCAGCCGCCATTCTTTGTGCATGCGTAAAGATTTGTTGATCCTCCAGGAATTGTCCAATCTACAGAGTTACTTGAAAACTTAAAATCACCGTCAGAGCATGTCCATGTAGAAGAAAAACCTGTATTTTCAGTTGTTGTCATTAATTCAGATGCAATCACATTTACAGTCTGATTATCTTTTGGTGCATCAAAAAGATAAGATGTGCTGTTTCCTACTGTAAATCCACCTGTAGTCTGATCATAAGTAAATGTTGTTGGAAGAGTTGAGCCGTCTTCTGGATCTGTTGTTAAAACTTCTTTTGTTTCGCCAACTTTTTTATAAAGCTTGTATTCACCAGTTGTATCATCAGTAAATTTGAAGTATTCCCAGTAAGTTTCACCATCAGTTGCAATAACTTCGTTTCTTACGACTTCATCAGCTTTGAATGCTTCTATTGTAACTGTTGATGTAGGTCCCTGATTAATAAGACCCAGCAGAAGTCCCGAATTAGTACTGCTTGAGCTGTCCCCACAGCTTGAAAGCATCAGAGCTAAAGCCGCTAATACAAGCGGTGCCCAATTTTTCATTCTTTTTAGCATGAAAATCCTCCTTTATGCTAAATTCCTTCACGATTTTTAAATATGTCCAGCACAACTCCCATAATGCCTAACTGATTAATTATAGAATAGGAAAGAAATTTTGACAAATTTAATGTGAAAAATGTTTGGGAATGTAACTTGTAAATAATAATGTCACCAGTTTCCTTAAACTGGTGATATTTTTTTA
>CAMHIV010000117.1 GCA_946185185.1 uncultured Treponema sp.
AGGTACTGCACGCAGTATGGGCGTAGAGGTGGAGCAGTAGTATGAAACACGGAAAACAGTATCGCGCATCTGCCGCAAAATTTGATTTGACAAAGAAATATCCTATTTCAGATGCTTGCAAAATGATTCAGGATATGAAATTTGCTAAATTTGACGAAACTGTAGAAGCTCATCTTAACCTTAAGATGGACAAGTCTACTTCAGTTCGTGACACTTTAGTATTCCCAAATCAGTTCAAGGGTGAAAAGAAAGTTTTGGTATTCTGTAAAGAAGACCGCGTAAAGGAAGCTCTTGATGCTGGTGCTGCATTTGCAGGTTCAGACGAATACATCGAAAAAGTAAAGGGTGGTTGGCTTGATTTTGATATCGCTGTAGCTACTCCAGATATGATGAAAGATGTAGGTCGTCTTGGTATGGTATTGGGACGCAAAGGTCTTATGCCTAACCCAAAAACTGGTACAGTTACAAACGATATCGCAGCTGCTATCGGTGAACTTAAGAAAGGTCGTACAGAATATCGTGCTGACAAAACAGGTGTAATCCACATTGCTGTTGGTAAGGTTTCTATGGACGCTGCAAAGATTGCAGAAAACGTAAACGTATTGATTTCTGAAGTTGGAAAGAAAGCACCTAATGGTGTAGTTTCAAGCTTCATTCAGTCAGTATCACTCAGTTCAACCATGGGCCCAGGCGTATGGGTTGACATGAAGGAAGGTGAGTAATTATGGCAATGATGGCAAAGAAAATTCAGTCTGCAAAGTCAGAAGCTATTGAAGAAACAAAAAAAGCATTTGCTGATTATAGTAACTTCATTTTTGCTGATTATCGCGGAATGACTGTTGAACAGATTACAAGCCTTCGCAAGAAGCTTCGTGAACAGGATGCAGTTCTTAAGGTAGTAAAGAACAACTTTGCACGCATCGCTTTTGAATCAATGGATATCAATAACGTTGCTGATTATCTTAAGGGACCAACTGTAATTGCAATGGCTAAGCAGGATGCTAACGTTGTTGCAAAAACTCTTTTCGATTTCGCTAATGAAACTGGAAAAGAAAAGACAGTACTTTCTGTAAAAGGTGCTTGTGTTGATAAAGAAATCTTCGATGCAGCTAAAATCGAAGCTTTCTCAAAAGTTCCTGGAAAGAAAGAGCTTATCGCTATGCTTATGTCTGCAATCAACGGACCTGCTCGTCAGCTCGCTGCAACAATCAAAGCATACGCAGAAAAGAAAGAAGCAGAAGGCAGCAACTAATTACTGCTTAAACGCTTCAAGGTGGTTTAGATATATGTCTTTTGCAGAGTCAGCCACCGGTGTGATTTTTTAATCACGTACGCATTCAGGCTTCATAGCTGTCGACTGTTTGCGTTTGATTTGCAGAACCTTCGTATGATGGTTACTGCGCACCGCAAGGTGAATATATATTTTTTTAATTACATATTTGTGAGGAAGACAATATGGCAGCATTAACAACAGATCAGATTCTTGATGCAATCTCTAGCATGACAGTTCTCGAATGTTCAGAACTCGTAAAAGCAATGGAAGAAAAATTCGGTGTAACAGCAGCAGTAGCAGTTGCAGCAGCTCCAGGAGCAGCAGCAGGTGCAGCAGCAGAAGAACAGACAGAATTCACAGTTACATTGGATTCATTCGATGCAGCTCAGAAGATCCCAGTTATCAAAGCTGTTCGTGAAATCACAGGTCTTGGACTTGGTGAAGCTAAAGCTCTCGTAGAAGGTGCTCCAAAAGCTCTTAAAGAAGGCGTAAGCAAAGCTGACGCTGACGAAATCATCAAGAAGATCGAAGCAGCTGGTGGTAAGGCTTCTAAGAAATAATTTGTCAGCTAGCAAATTATAATAAAAACTGCAGAGGACTGTTCTTCTGCAGTTTTTGTGCGTTTAAATGCACAGCTTTAGTTCTTTAAAAAATTAAAAAATCTTGCTGACTCCGGCAGGATTATCAGTAACTTCTGTGCTGTGTGGAGTTTCCACATGTAGCAGATTGCACTGAACTTATATTTTGGGGGAAATGATGTTCGCAAAAACACGAACAATCAACCGACAGTACATCGGTAAAGACATCCAGAACTTTATGGATGTTCCAAACCTGATTTCTATTCAGACTGATTCTTACGAAAGCTTTCTTCAGGCAGAAAGATTGAAGAAAGGTGAGCCACTTTTGAATCAGGGATTACAGGAAGCATTTACTTCTACATTCCCGATTGAAAGTCCAAATGGCGACATGTCTTTGGAGTTCGAATACTACGAACTTGATTACGCAAACATTAAATTCAATGAACTCGAATGTAAACAGAAGGGCGCAACATACGCTGTTCCTTTAAAGGCTCGTATTGACCTTACTTTCTTGAACGACGGTCATATTATTCAGAAAGATATTTACATGGGCGACATTCCTCTTATGACAGAACGCGGTACATTCATTATCAATGGTGCTGAACGCGTAGTTGTTTCTCAGATTCATCGTTCGCCTGGTGTAATTTTCCAGCATGACAAAGGTGTTTGGTCTAGCCGCATTATTCCTTACCGTGGATCATGGTTGGAATTTGAAATTGATCAGAAAAAAGAATTGATTTTTGCAAAGATTGATCGCAAAAAGAAGATTCTTGGAACTATATTCCTCCGCGCACTTGGTTATTCAACTCGTGAAGAAATTATCCGCTGTTTCTATAAGACAGAAAATCTTCAGGTTGTTGATTCAACAGAAGTTCGTGAAAATCTCGTAGACAAAGTTCTTGCTTCAGCTGTAATCATCAAAGATGAAAATGGTGAAGAAAAACGTTTGTTTAATGCAGGTACAAGACTTCATCCGCATGATATCGACGATTTGATTGCAAACGGAATTACAGAAATCTGTGTAATCAAATTGAGCACAAAACAGAATCCAAATGATAAAGATGAAAAGAATGAATCACTTGATTCACAGATTATCATCAACTGTTTTGAACGTGAAGAAGTACGCTTCGTAAAAGAAGGTTCTGTAGATAACGAACCATCTAAAGAAGATGCACTTGCAGCTGTTTATCAGATTCTTATGCCAGGTGAGCCAATCACAGTTGATGCAGCAGAAAAGGACTTGAATTCAATGTTCTTCTCTGAACGCCGCTATGACCTTGGTCGCGTTGGTCGCTATAAGTTGAATAAAAAATTCGACTACAAAGAAGATGTTCAGGTTTACACACTTGTTAAGGAAGATATCATTAACACAATGAAGACTCTTATCAATGTTTACATTGGTGAAGATCAGATTGATGATATTGACCACCTTGGTAACCGTCGTATTCGTTGTGTAGGCGAACTTCTTACAAATCAGCTTAAGACTGCATTCAGCCGAATGGAACGTATTGTTAAGGAACGAATGGGACTTAAAGAAACAGATACTATGAAACCACAGGATCTTGTTTCTATTAAACCTATTGTTGCTGCAATCCGCGAATTCTTCGGTTCGTCACAGCTTTCTCAGTTCATGGATCAGATTAACCCGCTTTCTGAACTTACTCACAAGCGTCGTCTTTCTGCTTTGGGTACTGGTGGTTTAAGTCGTGATCGCGCAGGTTTCGAAGTTCGAGACGTACACTATTCTCATTACGGACGAATGTGCCCTATCGAAACTCCTGAAGGACCGAACATTGGTTTGATTGTTTCTCTTCCAATGTATACTCGGATTAATGATTATGGATTCCTTGAAACTCCATATCGCAAAGTTGTAGACGGAAAAGCAACTAAAGAAGTTGAATACCTTTCTGCAATGGATGAAGATAAATACTATGTAGGACAGCTTGTTCCTGGTATGAAGGAAGATGGTTCATTCCCTACAGATATGATTTCTGTTCGTCACCGTGGTGATTACCGCTCACGTTCACCAAAAGACGTACAGTACATCGATGTCTCTCCACGTCAGGTAATTTCTGTATCTGCATCTTTGATTCCGTTCCTTGAACACGACGATGCTAACCGTGCACTCATGGGTTGTAACATGCAGCGTCAGGGTGTACCTTTGCTTTTCCCAGAACCACCTTATGTTGGTACTGGTATGGAACGCAAAACTGCATACGATTCAGGTGTTCTTGTAAAAGCTAAATACGAAGGTGATGTAACTTACGTTTCTAGTGAACTTATTAAGATTAAGCCTACTGATGCAGGTGCCGGTGATGTTAATGAATATCACTTGATTAAGTATCAGAGAACAAATAACGATACATGGAACCACCAGAGACCTATCGTTGAAGTTGGTGAACATGTAAAACAGGGTCAGGTAATTGCTGACGGTCCTGCAACATTTAATGGAGAATTGGCTCTTGGTCGCAACCTTCTTGTTGGATTCGTTCCTTGGAATGGTTACAACTATGAAGACGCCGTTCTTATTTCACAGCGTGTTGTTCGCGAAGATATGTATACTACAATTCATATTAAGGAATTCGAAGTTGATATCCGCGAAACAAAACTTGGTCCTGAAAAGATCACTCGCGATATTCCAAATGTAGCAGAAAAAGCTTTGAATAACCTTGACTCTGAAGGTATTGTACGCATTGGTGCAAAAGTTCGTTCTGGAGATATCCTTGTTGGTAAGGTAACTCCAAAATCAGAAACTGAAACCACACCAGAATTCAAACTTTTGAACTCTATCTTCGGTGAAAAGGCAAAAGAAGTTCGTGATTCTTCACTCCATGTTCCACACGGAATTGAAGGTGTTGTAATTGATGTTCAGCGTATGAAACGCCTTGAAGGTGATGAACTTTCTCCAGGTGTTGATGAAGTTGTAAAAGTAATCATCGCTAATAAACGTAAGCTTCGTGAAGGTGATAAGATGGCCGGACGCCACGGAAACAAAGGTGTCGTAGCTCGTATTCTTCCACCAGAAGATATGCCTTATCTTGAAGATGGTACTCCTCTTGACGTTTGTTTGAACCCACTTGGTGTACCTTCGCGAATGAACATTGGTCAGATCATGGAATCAGAACTTGGTGTAGCAGGCCGCTACTTGAACCAGTTCTTTGAATCTCCTGTATTCCAGTCTCCTAGCCAGGAACAGATTGCAGAAAAACTTGCTGAAGCTGGTCTTGCTAGTGATGCTAAACAGATTGTTCGCTCTGGACAGACAGGTGAACCATTTGTAAACCCAATTTTCGTAGGTGTTATCTACTTTATGAAGTTGCATCACTTGGTTGATGACAAGATGCACGCTCGTTCTACAGGTCCATACTCACTCGTTACTCAGCAGCCACTTGGTGGTAAGGCTCAGTTCGGTGGTCAGCGTCTTGGAGAAATGGAAGTTTGGGCTCTCGAAGCTTATGGTGCTGCAAACTGTCTTCAGGAAATGATGACAATTAAGTCTGATGATATGACTGGTCGTTCAAAGATTTACGAATCTATCGTAAAGGGTGACCCGGCTTCTCCTGCTGGAGTTCCAGAAGCATTCAACGTAATGGTTCAGGAAGTTCGCGGTTTGGCTCTTGATTTCACTATGTATGATGAAAAAGGCAAACAGATTGCCCTTACAGAACGTGATCAGGAATTGATTGATAAAGCAGCATCTGGATTCGATAAGGAGAACACAAATGCGTGACGTTCAGGATTTTGCAAGTATTAAAATCAAATTGGCTTCTCCAGACACGATTCGTGCCTGGTCTTATGGTGAAGTAAAGAAGCCTGAAACAATAAACTATCGTACTCTTCGTCCGGAGAAAGATGGTCTTTTCTGTGAACGCATTTTCGGTACTACTAAGGAATGGGAATGCTATTGTGGAAAATTCAAGTCTATCCGCTATAAGGGTGTAGTATGTGATCGCTGTGGTGTTGAAGTTACACACTTTAAAGTTCGCCGTGAACGTACTGGACATATTGAGCTTGCAGCTCCTGTAAGTCACATCTGGTATTATCGTTCTGTTCCTAGCCGAATGGGACGCTTGCTCGATATGCAGGTTGCTCAGCTTAAGGCAGTTCTTTACTACGAAAAGTACATCGTAATTGATGCAGGTGATACTGACCTTAAGAAAATGCAGCTTCTTACAGAAGATGAATATCTTGAAGCTCGCGAACGCTATGGTGAAACATTCACTGCAGATATGGGTGCAGAAGCAATTAAAACTTTGCTCGATTCAATCGACTTGGATGCTTTGGCAACAGAGCTTCGCAACAAGATGATTGAAAAGGGACCAAAGAGTGATAAAGGTCTTCTTAGCCGTATCGAAATTGTTGAAAACTTCCGTTCTTCAGGAAATAAAGCAAGCTGGATGATTCTTGATGTAATTCCAGTTATTCCGCCGGATCTTCGTCCAATGGTTCAGCTTGATGGTGGCCGTTTTGCTACTTCTGACTTGAACGATCTTTATCGCCGTGTTATTAACAGAAACAATCGTCTTCGCAGACTTCTTGTTCTTAATGCGCCTGATATTATTATCCGCAACGAAAAACGTATGCTTCAGGAAGCTGTAGATGCATTGTTTGATAACTCTAAGAGAAAGAGAGTTGTTAAGGGTGCTTCTAACCGTCCTCTTAAGTCTATTTCTGATATGATTAAGGGTAAGCAGGGTCGTTTCCGCCAGAACCTTCTTGGTAAACGTGTTGACTACTCTGGTCGTTCCGTAATCGTTGTTGGTCCAGAACTTAAGCTTTGGCAGTGTGGTCTTCCAACAAAAATGGCTTTGGAACTTTTCAAACCATTTATAATGAAGAAACTTGTTGATAAACAGGTTGTATTCAATATTAAAAAGGCAAAAATGCTTGTAGAGCAGGAAGCTCCAGAAGTATTCAGTATTCTTGATGAAGTTGTTCGCGAACATCCGGTTATGTTGAACCGAGCTCCTACACTTCACCGACTTGGTATTTTGGCATTTGAACCTGTTCTTGTAGAAGGAAAAGCTCTTAAGCTTCATCCGTTGGCTTGTAAATCATTCAACGCCGACTTCGATGGTGACCAGATGGCTATTCACGTTCCTTTGACACAGGCTGCTCAGATGGAATGTTGGACATTGATGCTTTCTGCACGCAACTTGCTTGACCCGGCTAACGGTAACACAATCGTTGCTCCATCTCAGGACATGGTACTTGGTATCTACTA
>CAMHIV010000118.1 GCA_946185185.1 uncultured Treponema sp.
TTCTTTTTTATCTTTTTTTGACTGCTTTTTATTTTTCTTTGATTCAGCTTCTGATTCTGGTTTTGTATCTTCTGACGGTTCTGTTTTTTCTACTGAACTATCGTTTTCTGCTGAAACTGCAGAATTTTCCGGCAAAGTCGATGCCTTTTCTTCTGCAAAAATAAAAGGTGCAGAAATCAGGAGGAGAGAAAATATTAAACTTTTAAAAACCAGACCTAATTTTTTCATTACTTTTTATTTTCAAGCATCTCTTTTATAAATTTTCCGGTATAAGATTCTTTTACCTTTGCAACTTCTTCCGGAGTTCCCCGGGCAATTACATTACCGCCCCGGAATCCGCCTTCCGGTCCCATATCAATTACATAATCCGCCTGACAAATTACATCAAGATTATGCTCAATCATAAGAACAGAATTTCCCTGATTTACAAGGCGCTGAATAACTTCCATAAGCATTTTAACATCTGCAAAATGCAAGCCGGTAGTCGGTTCATCCATGATATAAAGGGTTTTACCCGTTGAAACTCTGGCAAGCTCGGTTGCAAGCTTTACACGCTGCGCTTCACCACCAGAAAGAGTAAGAGCGCTCTGTCCCAGTTGAATATAGCCCAGACCTACAGATTTCAGAGTTTCAAGCTTTCTTGAAACATGTGGAATCGAAACAAAAAAATCCGCAGCTTCTTCTATCGTCATGTTCAGGACATCGTTAATGCTCTTTCCTTTATATAACACCTCAAGTGTTTCCCGGTTAAATCTTTTTCCGCCACAGACATCACAGGTAATGAATACATCCGGCAAAAAGTTCATTTCGATTGTAATTGTGCCGCTTCCCTGACAGTTTTCGCAGCGACCACCTTTTACATTAAAACTGAATCTTCCCTTTGAATAGCCGTTGGCCTTTGCTTCTGGCAGGCTCGCATAAAGGTCGCGGATTGCATCGAATACGCCGACATAAGTTGCCGGATTACTGCGCGGAGTTCTTCCAATCGGGCTCTGATCGATATTAATTACCTTATCAATTGCTTCAAAACCTTCAATAGACTTATAAGCGCCCACAGGATAAGAAGTTCTCATTATTTTATTTGAAAGCAGGGGGAACAACACATCACTCATTAGAGTTGATTTGCCACTTCCAGAAACTCCGGTAATACAGGTAAAGGTCCCAAGAGGAACTTTTATGGAAACATCTTTAAGATTGTGTTCGGTAACTCCGGAAAGTGAAATAAATTTTCCATTTCCAGACCGCCGTTTTTCAGGGATATCCATTTTAAGAGTTCCTGCAAGATACTGTCCGGTTTTACTTTCTGGAACCTTCATTACTTCTTCCGGAGTTCCTGCGGCAACAACATTTCCTCCGTGGATTCCGGCTCCCGGTCCAATATCAACAAGGTAGTCAGCCGTACGCAGAGTCTGCTCATCGTGTTCTACAACAATTACGGTATTCTGCTGGTCGCGAAGATAAAGAAGAGTATCTATCAATCTTTGATTATCCCGTTGATGAAGGCCGATAGAAGGTTCATCGAGAATATACATTACGCCCGTAAGAGCAGAACCAATCTGAGTTGCAAGACGAATTCGCTGCGCTTCACCACCACTTAAAGTTTCGGCAGAGCGTTCGAGAGTAAGATAATCAAGTCCCACATCCTTTAAAAATTTCAGGCGGCTTTTTATTTCTTTCATTACCTGAGAAGCAATTTTCTGTTCACTTTCGGAAAGTTCAAGATTATCAAAGAAATCAATGGACTCCTGAACGCTCAGAGCAGTGATTTCGTAAATATTTTTTCCGCCCACAGTAACACCAAGAGCTTCTGGACGAAGCCGTTTTCCGTGACAACCTGAACATTCTGAAACGGACATAAATTTTTCTTCTATGCGAACTCGCTGAGATTCACCCCAGGCTTCCGCATGACGGCGTTTCATATCCGAAAGAACTCCAGGCCAGGGACGATTATATTCACTAAAACCTTCCCCACTTTGTTTTTTATATATCCAGCGGATATTTGTTTCACCGCTTCCATTCCAGAGTAAATCAAACTGCTTTTCAGACAGGTCTTTTATTGGTGTATCCAGAGAAAAACCGCCGGCTTCTGCAATCGCATTGAACATGGAACGGTTCCATTCGCTTTCCGGGTTATAAAATGTTAAAGCCCCATCGTTAAAGCTGAGTGAATCATCCGGAAGAATTTTTGATTTATCCCATTCCATCTTTTGACCAAGCCCTGTACATTCCGGGCAGGCTCCAAAGGGATTATTAAAAGAAAAAAGCCGAGGTTGAAGTTCTGGTATAGAAATTCCACAGTCCGGGCAGGCATTTTTCTGACTGAAAAATACCTCTTCATCTTTATCACCGACTCGCCGGGTAACAATAATTATTCCGTTAGCACTTGTAAGAGCCGTTTCAACACTGTCAGCAAGGCGTTTCCGACTATCGGCAGCAAGAACTATTCGATCAACAACAATTTCTATAGAATGCTTTTTCTGTTTATCAAGTTTAATCGGGTCATCGAGTAAAGCCATTACACCGTCAATGCGGGCACGGACAAAACCTGATTTTTTTGCATCATCGATGATTTTAGAGTGTTCACCTTTTTTTCCGCGGATTACAGGAGCAAGAATCTGAATCTTAGTTCCTTCGTCCCAGGAAAGAATTGAATCCACTATCTGGTCTACAGTCTGTTCCCGGATTTCGCGGCCGCATTGAGGGCAATGAGCATGCCCCGCACGGGCAAACAAAAGACGATAATAGTCATATATTTCTGTGATTGTTCCAACTGTAGAACGTGGATTTTTGTTTGTGGATTTCTGCTCAATCGAAATTGCAGGAGAAAGTCCTTCTATCATATCGACATCAGGTTTATCCATTGTGCCCAAAAACTGGCGGGCATAAGAAGAAAGGCTTTCCATGTAACGTCGCTGGCCTTCTGCAAAAAGCGTATCAAAAGCAAGGGAACTTTTTCCGGAGCCGGAAAGCCCTGAAATTACGACAAGTTTATTCCGGGGAATATCAAGATTGATATTCTTAAGGTTATGCTCCCTGGCACCACGAATTACAATTTTTTCATTATTATACATTTCTGACACAATAAAAAAAATTATACAGTTATGCAAATAATTTTTCTACAAGAGGTGATGAAGCTTTCTGACCAGCGCATGTACGAAGACAAAAAGCTTCTGAAATCAACTCCCGGACTTGAACTATAGATTGCTGTAACCCATCAGGTACTGGTCAATAGCACGGGCACATTCACGGCCTTCTGCAATTGCCCATACAACAAGAGACTGTCCGCGGTGCATATCGCCGGCAGTAAATACCTTTTCTACAGAAGTAGCGTATCCGTTAGGGCTTGCAAGGTTTGGTGTAGCTTCTCCAGTTGATTCAACAGTATTTCTTGCAGTAAGAGGAGTCTTAAAAGCTTCGGCGGTATAGTTTTCACATCCTAAGAAACCTGCGGCAATGAGAATAAGATCTGCCGGAAGTTCTTTTTCAGTTCCTGCTTTTTCAACAAGTTTTCTCTGACCGTCTACAACTTCAAAACCAACCTGAACAGTTTTTACGCCGGAAACCTTACCGTTCTTTGTATAAACTTCCTTGATTGTAGTTTCGTATACACGAGGGTCATGACCGAATTTTGCAATTGATTCTTCAGCACCGTAATCAGTCTTAAGAACCTTTGGCCACTGCGGCCACGGATTGTTGGCAGCCCTTTCTTTTGGAGGGCAAGGCATCATTTCAATCTGTGTTACAGACTTACAGCCAAGACGGATGGAAGTTCCAGTACAGTCATTACCTGTATCACCACCGCCAAGAACGATTACGTCTTTACCCTTTACGTCAAAGAAATTTCCGTCTTTAAGGCCGCTTGAAACAAGTGACTTTGTAACAGACTTAAGGAAATCAACCGCAAACATCACGCCTTCTTTTGCGTTTTCTACACCTGTTGCAGAAAGCGGACGGGCCTTTTTAGCACCACAGCAGAGTGCAACGGCATCGTATTCCTTGTAAATGTCTTCAGCCTTAACAGTTTTACCAACATCAGCATTGAAAACAAACTTAACGCCTTCTTCTTCCATGAGCTTAATGCGGCGGTCAACGATTTTTTTGTCCAGCTTCATGTTCGGAATTCCGTACATCAATAGTCCGCCGGCCTTATCTTCACGCTCGTAAACTGTAACATTGTGTCCGCGGCGGTTCAAGGCATCCGCAACTGCAAGCCCTGCAGGACCTGCACCGATTACGGCAATTTTTTTATCCGACCGAACCTTAGGAATCTGAGGCTTCATATAACCTGATTCAAAGGCGTGTTCAATGATGTAAAGTTCGTTGTCGTGAATTGTAACGGCTTCTTTTATGTCTCCGCCGTTACCGCAGTTACATGCCTTTTCGCACAATGCAGGACAAACCCGGCCTGTAAATTCCGGGAATGAAGAAGTCTTCAAAAGACGCCATGCTGCCATGTCGTACTGTCCCTGATAAAGGGAATCGTTCCATTCCGGAATGTAGTTGTGCAAAGGACATCCTGTTACCATTCCCGCAAGACGGATTGCACTCTGACACATCGGAACACCGCAGTTCATACAGCGTCCTGCCTGTTCCCGGCGTGCCTTATCATCAAGATATGTATGAAATTCTTCAAATCCCTTAATGCGTTCCAGTGGAGGAACGTCACCATTCTGTACTCGTGTATAATCTAAAAATCCTGTTGGTTTACCCATTTGTTTTCTCCAGAATAATCGGTCATTGTGCGGTTACTGAGCTTGTCGAAGTACCCGTCGAAATGACCTTTCACTTAAGATTGTTACGTCCCTTCGACAGTGCTCAGGGACCGCAAGTTCAACTACCGTTTCTGCTGACCAGTTGTTGTGTAGAATGCTTCAAGAACAGCTTCGTCGTGGTTCAAGCCCCGCTCTTCTGCCCTGCTGATTTCTGTCATCATACGCTGGTAGTCATTTGGAACAATTTTCTTGAAGTTTGGAATGTATTTTTCAAAATCCGAAAGGATTTTCTTTCCAAGTTCAGAACCGGTTTCCTTTGTATGTTTTTCAATAAGTCCCTTAAGGATTTCAATATCGTGTTCATCACTTAATTCGCTTACTGTTACAAGTTCCTTGTTCAGTCTTGTGTAAAGATCATGCTTTTCGTCCAGAACAAAGGCTGTACCGCCTGACATACCTGCAGCAAGGTTTCTACCTGTAGGTCCAAGAATTACGGCTGTTCCGCCTGTCATATATTCAAGTCCGTGATCGCCGCAGCCTTCTGCTACAACAGTTGCCCCGGAATTTCGAACGCAGAAACGTTCACCTGCAATACCGCGGATAAATGCCTGACCGCTTGTAGCACCAAAGAGGGCAACGTTACCGCAGATAATGTTGTCTTCAGCCTTTCCAGAGAAATCTTTTGGTGGGAATACAACAACCTTACCGCCAGAAAGACCCTTTCCGAAAGCATCGTTTGTGTCACCTTCAAGGCGCATTGTAAGTCCCTTAGGAATAAATGCACCGAAAGACTGTCCGCCGCCGCCGTTTGCATTTACAACGAAAGAATCTTCTTCAAGTGAATTACCGAACTTCTTCTGAATTTCTGAACCAAGGATTGTACCGCAGGTTCTGTCTGTAGAAGTTACTTTGATGCTGAACTTACCGCTGGTTGAGCCTGTCGAAACCACCTTTTCAAATGCAGGAAGAAGTTCTCTTTCATCAACAGTTTTTTCAAGTTCAAAATTATAAACGTCAGCAGGAATAAAGTGCTGTTTTGGATCTGAACAGTTTGCATTAGCAAGGATACGGCTCATATCAACAAGGGCAGCACGCTTGAAACCCTGTTTTTCCTTAAGCTTAAGAAGATCTGTACGTCCGCACATTTCATCAAGGGATTTAAGTCCAAGTTTTGCCATGTATTCGCGGAGTTCTTCAGCAATAAACTTCATGAAGTTTTCAACGTATTCAGGTTTTCCTGTAAAGCGCTTTCTAAGTTCACTGTTCTGTGTTGCAACCCCGAACGGACATGTATCAAGGTTACAAACGCGCATCATTGCACAGCCCATTGTAATAAGAGGAGCTGTAGCAAATCCAAATTCTTCTGCGCCTAAAAGACATGCAATTGCAACATCACGGCCGCTCATAAGCTTACCGTCAGTTTCAATTACAACACGGCTTCTAAGTCCGTTCTGAATCAAAGTCTGATGTGTTTCAGCAAGTCCAAGTTCCCAAGGAAGACCTGCATGATGAATAGAAGAAATTGGAGCAGCTCCTGTACCACCGTCGTGACCTGAAATAAGTATTACCTGAGCTCCGGCTTTTGCAACACCAGCAGCAATTGTTCCGACTCCTGCTTCTGAAACAAGCTTTACAGAAATTCGGGCAGCACGGTTTGCATTCTTAAGATCGTAGATAAGCTGAGCAAGATCTTCAATAGAGTAAATATCGTGGTGCGGTGGTGGCGAAATCAAAGAAACGCCAGGAGTTGCATAACGGGTCTGGGCAATCCACGGGTAAACCTTCTTTCCAGGTAAGTGACCGCCTTCACCAGGCTTTGCACCCTGAGCCATCTTAATCTGAATTTCCTTTGCGCTCAAAAGGTATTCTTCTGTTACACCAAAGCGTCCTGAAGCAACCTGTTTGATTGCAGAGTTTGCATCAGTTCCAAGGCGTTCAGGTTTTTCACCACCTTCTCCGGAGTTAGATTTTCCGTGAAGGTGATTCATTGCAAGAGCCATACAGCGGTGTGCTTCTTCTGAAATTGAACCGTAACTCATGGCACCAGTCTTAAAGCGCTGAACGATTTTTTCAACAGGTTCAACTTCGCTGATATCAATTGACTTAGCCTTTTCAAAATCAAAGTCAATCATGGCACGGAGTGTGTGCGGATGAGCATTGTCGTCAACTAAAGTTGTATATTCCTTGAACCGTTTGTAATCGCCGTTACGTGTTGCTTCCTGAAGTGCAATAATTGTATCCGGATTGTAAAGGTGATCTT
>CAMHIV010000119.1 GCA_946185185.1 uncultured Treponema sp.
TCTGATAAATTCCTAGAAGATAATCCTGTCCTAATAGAAAAAATCAAAGAATCTATGGAGCAAGAAGTTTCTTACTTTATTGAGGAAAATGATATTTCCATATACGATGGTGGGCGAAACCGCTTTTGGGTCGTTCCTTTTGTCCATTATTTATCTAGATTTTATAATAATAAACTGCCGGATTGGTTCGATAAAAATAAGATTTTGAATTTCATTGCTTATCCTGCATGGCAGCTTTCTACAGGTTATGGAGTCCATATTAATGGAGAATTCAAATGGCAAAGTTGGGATTCGGTATTTGATTGGATAGAAACAGTTTCTGGATTTTCAGAAGATGTTATTATTGAAAAGGCTCTGTCTTTGCTTTCTGAATTAAAATCAGATCAGTCTCAAACTCAAGTTATTACAGTTTTTGTTGAGAAAGTAAAATCTGTTTCTGCATATAAGCAGCAAATGTTAAATGCAATAATTGACAAAACTATTGTTGAAATACAAAAGGATTATAAAGACCATAGTAATACTTCTATAATGAACGGTGGAGCATTATCTTCTTTCTGGAGAGAAACACAAGAAGATTTTATTGATAGACTCTTTCCATATGTAGATTTTTCAAAATATAATACTGATGATATCAATTATTGCAGACGTTCTGTTTTTGAATATATTTGTAAAAATGCAAATGAAAATGAAAGATCAAAAATTATTGAATCATTGAAAAATCGAATATCTGAAAAAACTATTAGAATATATCTAACAAAGTTAGGATATGATAAGGCAATAATTTTAACTATTAACGAATTTCTTAATGGTGAAAACTTTAATACGGATTATGCTTTTTATTCACCATTATTTGGAAAGGCAAATGCCTCTCTGCGTTTGTTAAGTAAATACTTCCAATTATATGAATATTCGTTAGAAAAAAGTAATGACAGACGGAATTATCTAATTGGATATGCAAAAGAAGGAATACTACAGACTACAACCAAGAAGAATTTTTGGTTTATAAAAAAGAATTTCAAACACTTAATAAAAAGATTGAAAAAAGAAAGTCGTTATTTCGAAGGTGTAGAAGATTTCTTGAATGAAATAGAGCAGAGAATTTTTGATTATAATTAAATTACAAAAATAAGATGGAAATTTAGATAGTAGAGGAATATAAATGGATCAAGAACTAATCACAGCAATAGAAGCAATAAAGACAGCAATTTTAAAGGCGGCTAGGTAAAAAGGTTATATAACGTTAGGGATTGTAGCACCGTCTAAGGCGTTCCGAAGCGAACATAGTGAGCGTAGGAATGGAGCGAAAGCGGAAGTGCGAAAAGCCCGACCTGCCGAAAGGCAGGGAACGCCTCAAAAAAGGAGAAAATAATGTCCGAATCCCAGTTAATTGGATACAATAAATCAAGTAAAAAGGAGATGCATTTTATGACCGACTTATACAACTACTTATTAAACAAATGTTTAGAAACGGCCTCTGCGGAACTTGTAAAGCAAGCTATTTTAGAAGATATGACTTTATCACCTGTGCAAAAACAGAATTGGATTTCTCTAATAAATACAATGTCTGCGGCAAAGAATACGGCTGATATATGTAAAATTCTTTCTGGAAGAAT
Organism: uncultured Treponema sp.; assembly: GCA_946185185.1. Lineage (GTDB taxonomy): Bacteria > Spirochaetota > Spirochaetia > Treponematales > Treponemataceae > Treponema_D. The sequence continues at coordinate 1,614 of CAMHIV010000119.1, forward strand.
GTGATAGAACAAAAAGGTAATGAATAAAAACTAGATGCTTTCTTAAAATTCAACGATGCTGAAATCTTACAGGAAAAAGGTAAGGTAACACATGAAATTGCAAAAGCGTTTGCTGAAAGTGAATTTGAAAAATATCGTGTGATTCAAGATGCAGGCTACAAGAGTGATTTTGACAGATTCCTAGAAAATATAAATAATATTGGAAAAGAAGAAATCCTATAATACAAAGAGGTTCAGAATTTTATTCTAATTGTTTCTTCACTCATTACAAAAGACGTGAATATTTTTGTTTTTGTAACCAAGGCAAAAGACGATTACAAACAGAAAAAACTAGCTTTGTGTAAAAAAGTTTTGGAAGCTGTCGGAATAAAAGTTTTTAAAAAGGAAGAATTCTGTCAGAAGGCTTCTGTCATCGATGAAAAAATTCTGTGGTATGGAAATGTCAATTTCTTGGGGTACACAGAAAATGAAGAATGTTACTTGAGAATCGTGGAGCCCAAAATTGCCTCGGATATTAAGGGAGAGATTGTAGCATGAGTCTAGTTCATTGTTTTGCAGGTTCCCTCATAAAAATGTAATACACTTCAAATTATTCGCTATGAAAAGTGTAACAAAGACTTAAAACTTCCCCCATAAAAATGTAATATTCTTGACAGGGAGATTTGTCATGGAACGGACTTCTCAAAATATGCCTTCGCTTTAAACCGTGTGCTTCTAAATTTATCCTTCCACAAGCGAAAAGGTGGCGCAAATATGGGAATTGATATATGTTATTTTTTAGATCACGATTTGTCATTGAATAATCATGAGCGTTTGTGTGAGGAGTTACGCAAGCGGGTGAATGACAAAGAAGTAATTTTTCATGATTGTGACACGGAACAGGGGGAATATAGTGGTCCTAAAATGAATGTATGGCATGTTAATTTTTATAAATCAGATGAATTGGTTCCTTTGAAGGATGAGATTCATTTATTTTTTAATAATGGAACTTTCGATTGCACAATAGAACTTTATAAAGGTGTGGCATTCCTTACAGATTTGAATATAGATGGCAAGAATCCGTTTAATTATCTTCGTTGGAATCACATGATAGATTTATTCAGGGATGAAGCTGAAAAAGGAAAAGAATGGAAAAATCTGCTGCTTAATGTTTGCAATCAGTATATAGTCCCAATCCTGCACTCAAAAAAAAATCCTTCTTACTGCGGACAGCTCCAGCTTTCGTCATGAAACCCTGTCCTATGAATATTTGATGGAAAAAAACATGACGATTGAAGAGGCTCTGGAAATGAACAATTCTTTCTCCCCCCCCCATGTAAAGTATGGAGAAATGAAGAGGCTTTCGGCCGGGCTCAGGAAGATTATTGGGATGACGGGGACGATTTTATAGGATCATTCTTTATTTTTGATTTTCCTGCTCAGGGTAGCATAACAAAACTTCCCTCATAAAAATATATATTGCTTGTATTCTCCCTATCCCTTCAAAATCCTCCGGGCGGCCTTTGCAACCTCTTTCTTTAGCTCCGGGGGATTCAGGATTTTTGCTTCTCCTGTAAAGCTCAGTACCCATGACACGGTATGGTCAAGAGCTTCTGCATGAGCCTCTGATACTTGTTGGAACCTGCTATTACGATTGGGAAGACGAAATGTGTCCCTACGTTCTGGAAAAACTCTGCGACAACCTGAGCGCGGAAAATCTTCTTGGAGATGCAAAAAAAATCCGCGGAGCAAAGCATGACTTTTACAAAAGCCTCGAATGCGCGGTACAGGCTGAACCCTACAATCCCCACGACCGCAACGCGATCATCGTGTGCATTGAAAATCCTGAAGCCAAAATCAGTGGAAATTCTGGACTTGAAAAAGCCGGCCACATTCGGGCCCTTGCCGCAAAAATCATCCGCGAGGCAAAGCCAAAAAAGATGAGCTACGGAGGTCATCTTGCTAGCCTTGCTGATGGCCAGATTGTTGTTGAACTAAAAGTCTAGAGGTGGAGCCATGAATAAGGATTGTATCATCTTACACATTCCACATTCATCTCTTGCCGTTCCTGAAGAGGCTTTACATCAATATGATGCAGGCTTTCTTCAGGAAGAACTCCAACTTCTGACAGACCGTTATACAGATGAACTCTTCGCCCTGCCGTATACTTCAATTGTTTTTCCATATTCAAGATTATTCTGTGATGTTGAACGCTTTAGGGACGATGCTCAGGAAGAAATGTCACAAAAAGGAATGGGTGTAGTCTACACAAAAAACCATGACAACATTGAATATAGAAAAGTATCTGCAGAAGAAAAAGAAATTATCTTGTGTGAATATTATGACGCGCATCATCAAAAGTTTGAAAAGCTGGTAGATGAAAAATTAAAAGAATACGGTGAGGCGCTTATTATCGATAGCCATTCTTTTAATCCATATCCATTGCCACACGAAAACGACAAAACTGAAAGACCGGACATCTGCATCGGTGTTGATGATTTTCATACAGATGAAAAATTGACTTTATATCTTAAAGATTGTTTTGAACGAAAAGACTATTCAGTAAAAATAAACTCTCCTTTTCAGGGAAGCATTGTACCATTAAAACATTATGGAAGAAACAAAAATGTCAGTTCAGTCATGATTGAATTAAACAGAAAACTGTACATGAACAGACTGGGCGAAAAGACAGGAAATTTTCAGAAGCTCAAAGATGATATTTCTGAAATCATTCTAAGATTATGAAGAGTTTCAAAATTTGAATGATAGGACAAAGTTTACAGATGAGAAAAACCGTGGTATTATGGAAAACGGAGGAACAAAATGACAACAGAAAAATTTACATTACAACAATATTCTATAGGAGCAATTCTAGGACTTATTGAAGCTAATGATTTTGTCATACCAGAAATTCAAAGACCATTTGTTTGGAAAAAAACTCAAGTTCGCGATTTAATAGACTCTCTTTATAATGGATATCCAACAGGATACATAATCGTATGGAAAAATCCTGATGTTCAAACGAAAGATGGAACTAAGGCAAACGGTAAGAAAGTTCTTATTGATGGTCAACAAAGAATTACAGCTTTAATGGCATCTATAGCAGGACAGGAAGTTTTAGATTCAGACTTCAATAAGGATAGAATTAAGATAGCATTTAATCCTTTTCCTGAGGATGAAACAAAAAGATTTGCAGTTCAAGATGCTTCTCATTTAAAAGATAAGCGCTGGATTCCTGATATAGCTGAAATCTTTAAGCCAGATTTTAAGCAAATGAAATTCTTGTCGGAGTATGTTAAAGACAATACTTCCGTAGATATGGATGATTTGTCTGAAGTTCTAACGAATCTCAAAGGAATTGCTAATCGTCAGATAGGAGTTATCGAACTTGACCATAAACTTGATATAGATGAAGTAACAGAAATCTTTATCCGTATCAATTCTAAAGGCACTGTTCTTGGACAGGCTGACTTTGTTATGTCAAAACTTGCCAGTGATGGCGATTTTACAACAGGGCATGGTGGTTCTCTTATAAGAAAAACTGTTGATTACTTCTGTCATCTTGCTGTAAAACCAGATTTCTATTCTAAGATGATGAATGACACAGAATTTGCTGAATCAAAATATGCAGATAAAATTAAATGGTTGGCAAAGGATAATGATGATATTTATGATCCTGATTATGATGATATGATTCGAGTTTCTTTTATGCATCAATTTGGTCGTGGAAAAATGTCTGACTTAGTTAGTTTGCTTTCAGGTCGTGACTTCGTAACTCGTCAATTTTTGGCTTCTGTTGTTGATGATTCTTACAAGAGATTGGATGCGGGAATCATGAACTTTATTAATCAATACAACTTTGAACAGTTTGTCATGGCAATTAGAGGTGCTGGTTATGTTTCTCCAAAATTACTTGGATCTAAAATGACATTGAATTTTGCATATAATTTGTATCTTCTTTTATTGGCAGACAAAACTATCCCAAATGCTCAAATTAAAAGATATATTCAAAAATGGTTTGTATTATCATATATTACAGGCCGTTACACAGGTTCTGCAGAATCTGTTATGGATCGTGATATGAGAAATATTGCGGGGAAAGGTTTCCTTAAATACCTCCAAGAAATGGAAGATTCTACTTTGTCACAAACATTTTGGACTGTAAGTTTGCCACAGGCGTTGGAAACTTCATCGGTTAATAGCCCTGTATTTAATGTTTTTTTGGCTGCCCAAATCAATCAGAATTGTAATTCCTTCTTAATGAGAGGTACTAAGATTTCAGATTTAATATCAATTTCAGGTGACGTACATCATATATTTCCAAAGGCTTATCTTAAGAAAAATGGTGTAGCTACTAAAACAAAATATAATCAGGTTGCTAACTTTACTTATTTAGATACTCAAGTAAATAAAGCAGTCGGAGAAGATGCTCCAAATGTTTATTTTGGAAAAGTTTTAAAGCAGTGTGAGTCAGGAAATATTGCAATTGGAAATATTCTTTCAAAAGATGATTTATTTCTAAATCTTGAAGAAAACTGCATTCCTAAAGAAATTATAAGTATGACTGTAAAGGATTACGAATCATTCTTGCAGAATCGAAGAAAGCTTATGGCCAAATTGATAGAAAAGTACTATAAAGAGTTATAAAATCCAAAACTTTTATTAAATCCCAATAAGCCCTATGGAGAGTAAAGAGAAATGAAAATGCCCCACGACCTAACCCGATTCAAAAAAGCACAAGAACACGACTACGAAACTGCTCTTACAGAAATCCGTAGCGGACAAAAGCAGAGCCACTGGATGTGGTACATCTTTCCTCAGCGGGATGGCTTGGGATTCAGTGAGATTTCACAGTACTATGGAATCAAAGGAATTGAAGAAGCGCGGGAATATCTTGCGGACGATCTGCTTCGCTCGCATCTTGTGGAGATTTCTGAAAGCCTCCTTGCACTTGAGTCAAACAAGGCAACTCAGGTGATGGGATATCCCGATGACTTGAAGCTAAAATCTTCCATGACGCTCTTTTTGCTTGCGGCTGAATGCGATTCAAAATATGAAAAAGAAGCTAAGGTGTTTAAGGCTGTGCTGGATAAATATTTTGGCGGCGAGATGGATGAGCA
>CAMHIV010000120.1 GCA_946185185.1 uncultured Treponema sp.
GCAAAACCACTGGGAACAAAACTGGAGGTCTAAGTTTCTTGGCAGATTTCTCCATTTGTTTTCTCTCCTATTAATAATTTTTATATTCTGTTAGCGGATTAATTGTTTTTTGTACATATGAATCAACTCCGGGCCTATGAGGATCTAATGAATCTATTATTCCAAACTTTGCTGAAAAATACACATAATGGTCTGTATCAAAAAGCTCACTATGTTGCATTAATATCCCCAATTGTACATTTCTAATTATTTTCTCATCAACTTTTATAGATACACTGCTCCAGCCATCTTTACTGACATATCCAGGAATTTCAAAATGTTTTTCCAAGCCCATTGCTTTTGCAAGTGAATTACTCATCTTATTTATATCTTTAGGAGCACCATCTTTATAAATCCAATCATTGTTCTTCCATTCTTCTACAGTTTTCCTTAGGGAGTCTCGGTCTACTCCATAAACATCTGCGTATGAATTTATTAGAGATACAGTTTTGCAACTTTTTGAGTGGCTGACTTGTCCATCTCCAAATCCGAATTCAACATCAAAATCAAGCTGATTCAAAGGAACATGGGTTGTAATTAGTTCTGGAATACGACTTCCTGGCTCCTTTAGTATTTCTATCGTTATTCTTTCATCTACTTCAGCTTTTACTTCCAAAAGCTCTACTGTATCCGAGATCTTTCCCAGTATTATTTTTTCTACATCCACATTTCCGCAGTTCTTTATCTCTTCTGCTGCCGTCGGACTTGATTTATTTCTTCCAGGATCTGCCCTTGTTCCTGCAAGAGACAGCGTTGCCTGTCCTCCGTTATTTGCAAGATTATATGCCGGTCCGCTCATGCTTGCTATCGTGCCTGCATTGTATCCGTTGTAATGATAGCAGTCTGCCCTATATGACGGGTTACTTATGTCGCCTTCGTTGCAGAACGTTCCGTCTCGGCAAACATATGTTGCCAGTCCCGTTCCGTCTGCATACCTAAACGGATTTGCATTTGCATACCCGTACCAGTTATAGCCGTCCCTTATCGGGTCCTCGCTTATGAATGCGTCTCCTTCTTCATTCCTCCAACGGTTCCAGTGATAGGTTAGGCCTGTCTCTGTGTCTATTTCCTTTCCTGCATACATACCGCTGAATTCAAAGCTTCCTTCATATGAGCTTAGTTTTCCGTACGGGCTGTATGTTCCGCTCCATTCTTCTGTTTCACCTTCGAAATCATACATGTATTCCGTTATCTTACCGTCGCTTTCTCTAGTCAGTTTGTTGTTTTCATGGTCGTATTTTTTTGTAGTAATTTTCTGCAAGAATTTTGGAAGGCACTATCTTACGACCAAAAAAATTACATGTCAACGCAATGAGAATTAGTATTTATCCCCGAACAAACCTTTCAACGTAGAAATCAACTCATCGTTATCGTAGAATTTTGAATAGTCGGTACCGTCTGTCAAAGCAACATCAACTTTTGCGCCGTTTTCAACAGTTTCAGAAAAATCTGAACTGCACATACGTTCGTTCATAGAAAAATTAAAAGGAATGCCATCAGCGGTAACCCCACTTCCTACTACACAACTTCCGCCTCCAGACTGTTCTCCAATAATCGGGATACCGCGCTCTCTGGCGCCGTATGGAAGTGCGTTTCCACAAGAGAATGAAGTAAACGAAGTAAGAATCGCAATGTTCAGATTATCAACAAATTCGCGGAATTCATAGTCATCGCCGTTCACCAAACCGTCAAGATTTAAATCTGCTTTTATATATTCATAATATTGAGTATTCGTATGAATATCCTCATAAGCGAAATCACCGTAACCTGAAATAAGCGTAAGCAGCCAATTCAGAACAGGCACAGCTCCTCCACCATTACCAGAATCATCAATAAGAACATTTTTCACATTGCTGTAATCCTTACCGTCAACGGTTGATTTATTCTTGATGTAATAGAATGCTTTGTAAAACAACCCGATTGTATCATTTGGTATATTGGTAACGACCGTAGGATTTGGCTCTGCAGAAGGATTAGAACCGTAGTAATTATTCCAACCACCAGATTCATCCAAATCAAATGAATCAAAACGGATAATAAGAGTTTTACCGCCGTCTATAAGCTCAATAACCTTATCAGATTTCAATAATCCGAAGTCATCGATAATTCCTTTCTGCTTGCGGCAATAGTTCAGACATCCCGGATTAGTGCTGGAAGTAATTTTTTTATCGTAATTCCATTTAGCACTTCTGCCGTTAGCCGAAACATCTGCAACCGTAGCCTTTATATCCGAATCATACATAAGAATATCGTTTGATAAATGAATAGATGCATGTTCATCGCCGTACGTATAAAAAACAAGTCTTGCCAAGCCCTTCAGATAATCTTTATATGAAGTTGCCTTTAGTAAATCTTTAGTTTCAGGATCATATTTAGAAAGCATTTCATCGAAAGAAAGAGCATCTGCAGCCCTTACCGTTTCTACATTTGCACGACCTTTGCCGCCATCTGCAAAACCGTAGTAGCCAGGCTTTCCGTAAATATAATCATGGGTAAAACAAAGCATATTGTATGCAACATCAATAAGTTCTTTTGGACGGTTATTCAAATCGCTGTACCACGGACTATCCCTGAAAGACGGATATTGAAAAGAACTGCTATACAGATAGATTTTTTTCCCATTATAGAGCAATTGCAAATTTAATATTGTACTTACAAAAAGCTGATTTACAATACAGAACGGTACATAGGCATCATCGATACCTCCATAAATTTTAAAACCGTATTTTGCAAGGTCAAAGGTTATAGATTTCTGACCAGTAAATGACTTTATGGACTTTATAAGAGTACCATTTCCAAAAGAAATACTCGGATTAGGTCTTGTATATCCTCTCCATGCAGGACAATACATAGTATTATTTTTGATGTTTACAACAATCGGAAAGGTTTTTTCATCAAGTATGGCTGTTATTGTATATTCACCATCAGAATACGTAACATCTTTTATCTTTAAACTGCAGAACTCTTCAAGACAATAGCGGAGACCTATATAAGGGACATATTCATTTTCATCATAAATTCGCAGATAAAATGTACCCTCTACATTATCATCTGAGCTATACACAAAAGGCACTGCACGAGTTTCAAAATTCTTGTTTTGCTCTGTTGCAGTATCTAAAACAACCGAAGTAACAGGCGAAATAATATTTGTTACATCACCTTCCTGCTGACAGGAAAGCAAACAAAATCCCAACAAAAGTATTGTAAGTCCAAAAGCTAAAACTTTCTTGCATGTGTTTTTCATAAAACTTCTCCTAATTAATCCCACATCTATCTTGCCTATAAATCATAACAGTTTTTTCTCTGATTACAAGCAAAAGTTTTACAGCATTTTCTCTTTAATTTAGCATTCTCTTCTATCGCGTAATGCTATATTATTATTCCATGAAAATTGAACATTTGATTTTTGACCTGGACAATACACTTTACCCGGCAACGGCAGCAATGGATGCTGGAATCACACAACGAATGATGGAATGTGTTGCTTCATTTTTTAAGGTTTCAATGGAAGAAGCAGCAGAAATCAGAAAGGCAAATATAAAGAAATTTTCAACAACTTTGGAATGGCTTCGAAGCGAAGGATTAAAGGATGTGGAAGGATTTTTTGCCCATGTCCACCCGGAAAACGAAGCAGACGAACTCGAAGAGGATAAAAATCTTCGACCATTCTTAGAATCGATAAAGCTGCCAAAAATAATCTGCACAAATGCGCCGAGAGAACACGCAGAACGGGTTTTGAACAAACTAAAAATCCGCGACTTATTTGATTCAATCTGCGATATCCGGGATTTTAATTTACAGGGCAAACCTTATGCATCTGCTTTTGAAACAGCGCTTAAATTATGCGGTGGAAATATCGATAACACTCTTTTTATCGATGATATGCAGAAATATACAGACGGATACGCTGCAATGGGCGGAACAGCTGCTCTAGTCGGCGACAAAAACGGGAAACCGCTTACGCCTGATGCAAGTTCTGCGTTCAAAGGAACTGCCCCTCACCCGGGAAAAACATACCGCATAAAAAATGTGTACGAACTGAAAGATTTAATAACAAAAATTGAAGGATGAATGGCGAGTTTAATTATACTCCATTAAAATTAGCTCCCAGTCGCAAAACGATGATATAAAAACGTGAGCTAGCTCACTACACGCTGTTCATGGCAAAGGAACTTATAAAAACGTCGCTCACGCGACAACCACAAACAGAGTGTTTTCAATCATCGCTTCGCTCCCTCGCGCTAATTTTAATTAAATATTTGCTAACTCGCTCTTCAACCTGCAACGCCGAACTACATTCCACAGTGAATCCAGGTGAGTTCGTGTTTGTTATAGCTTAGATGCACAACGCGGCTTCCTGGAATTTCGGCAAATTCACGAATTACATCCCATTGCGGTTCGCCCTGCATTTTAATTGTGCAAATCATATTTTTTACTAAGCCGCTGGAAAGCCATTCTTTTACCCACTTCAAAAGACGTTCCGGATAGCAGATTACGTCGCTGAAAACCCATTCACATGGACCAATTTCTTCCGGCTTTAGGGTAAAGGCATCGTGAGTCTGAAATTTTACCAAAGGATTTTCCATAAGAGAAGGCGCAAGAGGAGCGCGGTCAACAGCATGGACATTAGCTCCGAGTCCAACCAAAACCCAGGTCCATCCGCCAGGACATGCACCAGCTTCGAAACATTTATCGCCGGCTTTTGGAAGCTCTGCACCCTGCAAAAGATTTGCCATCGTAAGGCTTTCCTGAATTTTTAAGTAAGCACGACTTGGAGGATTTTCGTGATCCTCTTCAAAAACGATTTGTCCGGCCGGCAAAAAAGAAGAAGTTTTTGCGCTGCAAATCATCGAATGTTCGCTTATCAATGTATAAAGCCCGATTGGAGAAGACGGAATCTTTACAGGAAATTTTCTTACTTTTAAATTCACATACGGCAATTTTTCCTGAATCAAATTTGCACGTCGGAAAAACTGATACTGGTACGGAGCCCAGCTTCTCTGCATGGATTTTAATGCTGTTGCAGCTTCACCGATTGAATTAAATTCGATTATTTCCGGCTCAAGCATTGTAGTTCTTGCCCAGTAAGGCAAATCATTTTCGTTCTGAACTTTTTCAACTGGGAAATCTTCGTAATACAAAAGGTCGCCGTAAACAGAAGTTGGCAAAGACGAAAAACCTAAGCGCCCCGCAAGTTCAGTTTTTAACATTCCCTGCATTTCTGGATATGCAAGAAAAGCTGCTCCAGAAAGTTTTTGAGATTTTATTTGAACCGGATTTTCTATTTTATTATCTGACATACTGAATCACTTGTCTGAATATCCAAATCATCGGAAGCAGAATCTTCTTCGAGATGAACAATATAAGAGGCAAGACGAGAATAATCTGTGGAAGGCAGAATTTTAAAACCAATTTCAGTATTGTTTCCATCTTCATGAACCCACTGCGGATGACAAAGAAGTGTAAAAGTTCCTGATGCAGCGCGGGCAAAAGTAATTTTTGCTTCATAATCACTTTCTACATCTAGAGTAACTGGATACTGATATCTTATTTTACAACCTTCGCGGCTAATATTTTCAAGAATTCCAGGAAGCGCACACAAATCCGGTGCTAAAAATCTTCCGATATCTTCAAAACGCTGCGAAAGCCTTTCGTTTTCATGCATAGATACGCCATTATAAAGATTTTACCACTTCAGTGCAATGTCTCGAATCAGTCTTTTACAACCATTACCTTTCGAGTTTCGTCTATGCCGCTACCGAATACGCGGACAAAATACAAGCCGCGGGCAACTTCTTTTCCGCTCTTTGTAGTTCCATCCCAATAATAAAAATGTTCGCCCTTGAATACGGTTCCGTGCTGCAAATATTTTACAACGTTTCCATCCAGAGTCATAACAACTACGTTCAGCGGACCTGTATCCGACATATCAACCTTTACAGAAACTTTTTCACCGACAGAGGCATTTATAACATTATTCAAAATTGTTACGCCACCGCGCTGATTTTTTATATCCTTCAGGCGGAATGACCACAAATCAAGACTTGTAAGATCCTTTTCATTTTTCAATCTGGCAGAAAAGAATGGATCTCCGTACATAAAATAACTATTAGTATTTTCGTTGTACTGAGGACTGTGATAAACAAGCAGCGAATCTCCGTTTTCATCAAACATACTGAAAAGGAAGCTGATTTGATCACCAGATTTCCAGCCAGCACCGGAAGAACCACCCCACTTTGAACCATACATATCGGTTGCAGGAATTTTAAATGTAAATGAACCGTCTTTTTTTGAATCTGCTTCAAAATTATACGAAAGTCCGGAAACCATTTCATTATTCGAATCCGAAAGGAAATCGTTTACAGAAACCGCTTCGGTAGCCGTTGTTTTTTCCGGAAGCCACAAGCGCCATTTTTCCCGACCAATTTGAGAGGCAATAACATTAAATCCCGTGCTCACACTGGAATTATCCGGAGAATTATCCAGATAAATCGAAACAGAAGCCGGATAACTTGAACTGTTTTTATTACAGCCGGCAAGAACAGCGTTTAAGTAAATGTCATAACCTGTCAAAAGTGTTCCATAATTTTTCTGACTTGCATTCCAGTCGTGAACGGCATAACTTGAATC
>CAMHIV010000121.1 GCA_946185185.1 uncultured Treponema sp.
TGTATCAATTGAGTGATACAGTTATGGAAAGGACAATCCCATGGAAGTTTTTGAAAAAGCTATGGAAACCTTTATCGACGACCGCAAACGGGAAGGTGAGAATCTTAAAAAAGACCTTCTTGAAAAGCTTTGTAATCTTGAAAAATGTGCTGATTTCTTTAAAGAGTGGCAGCCAAAAATGGAAGTTGCTTTCAAAGAAAATATCACAAAACGATTTAATGAACTTCTTGGCGATTCTGCCGACGAAAACAGGATTATGACCGAAACAGCTGCACTTCTTGTAAAATATACAATTAACGAAGAAATTGTTCGCTTGAAAAGTCATCTTAAGGCAATGCGCGATGAAATTCAAAATAATCCGGCTCCTGGAAAGAAACTCGATTTTATCTGCCAGGAAGCAAACCGCGAAATTAATACAATTGGAAGTAAAAACCAGTTTGCGGAAGTCGGTGCGATGGTTGTAACTGCAAAAGATTCTCTGGAAAATATCCGTGAACAGAGCAAAAATGTTGAATAAGACGAGGTAGATATGAAGATTAATAAAGATTTAAGGATTGCAATCAGCGGAAAATCTGGCTGTGGAAATACAACTGTAAGTACTCTTTTGTCTGAAAAACTAGGTGTAAAACTGATTAATTATACTTTCAGACAGCTTGCGGCTGAAAAAGGCCTTACTCTTGCGCAGGTAATAGAAAATGCAAAAACTGATGATTCTTATGACATTTTTGTTGATAATCACCAGGTAGAGCTTGCCCGTGCAGAATCCTGCGTTTTAGGAAGCAGACTTGCAATCTGGATGCTCAAAGAAGCTGATTTAAAAGTTTATCTTTACGCCAGCGATGATACTCGTGCAAACAGAATCCTTGTAAGGGAAGGGGGCGATTTAGAAGAAATAAAAAACTTTACTTCTATGCGTGATAGTGAAGACAGCCGCCGTTACCTTAAATTATACAATATCGATAACAATAAATATGATTTTTGTGATTTGATAATAGATACTGCAAATTATACACCTGATCAGATTGTTGACCTGATTATTGCCGAACTGAAAAAACGAAATCTGGTTGAGGCATAAGTTAAAATAAAAAAGGCTGTCTAATAAGTTTTTTTTCTTATTGAACAGCCTTTTTTATTGTATCAACTAAGATTAGTATTTGCTGTCTGCAAATCCAATCCAGCCGTCTTTTTCAACCAAAGCTTTTTCAAAATCATCGAGTTTGAATGGGTAGCTTTTTGAAAGGCTTCCTGCAATAAGCTTAACCTTTGCAGTTCCTTCTTCTTCGTTGAAAACAACTTTACATTCTGTATCTTTGTCTGCGAATGTGCGGAACATATCTTCTATAGATTTTTTATCCATTTCGATTGCCATCATACCGCAGTTGTACATATTCTGACGGAAGATGCGGGCAAAGTTAGTTGCAACTACAACATAAATGCCGTTTACTTCGAGAGCCCAAGGAGCGTGTTCACGACTTGAACCGCAGCCAAAGTTTTCACGAGTAATTATAACCTTTTTACCGGCTACATCTGTTTTTGAGTTGAAGCCGTCAAGCTTGAGATCTTCAAGAAGATATGGTTTCAAAGCCTGCTTAGAAATTTCTGTAAGATACTTTGCAGGGATGATTTCGTCAGTATTAATGTCTGAGCGATCAAGAAATAATACGCTTCCGCCAAATTGTTTCATTTTTTAATTCCTCCTGATAGAGCCCTTTGCGGACCCTTTTTATTTATAAAGCGGTGAGTTTGTGATTGTACCTGTAATAGCAGTAGCAGCTGCTGTTGCAGGGCTCATCAGATGAACCATTCCGCCTTTTCCCATTCGTCCATTGAAGTTTCGGTTTGTTGTGGAAGCACATACTTCTCCGTTTGCAAGTACACCGTTACTCATACCAAGACATGCACCGCAAGTAGGGTTTGTTACACAGAATCCTGCGTCGAGGAAAATACTGATAAGTCCTTCTTCTACAGCCATCTTGTAAATTTTTGGTGTAGCAGGGCTTACGATTCCTCTTACGCCTTCTGCAAGTTTGTGTCCTTTAAGAACCTGTGCTGCAATGCGAAGGTCACTGATACGACCGTTTGTACATGAACCGATGTAAATCTGATTAACCTTTGTTCCTTCCATTTCAGAAATCTTTTTAACCTGATCTGGTTTGTAGCCAACTGTACAAACTGGTTCAAGGTCAGAAAGATCATATGTATAAACCTTTTCGTATTTTGCATCATCATCAGAGCGCCACTGTTTGTAGTCTTCAATTGCAGCTTCTTTTGTTTTGTATTCGTCTTTGATGAATTCCCAAAGGTAATCAACTGTTTTTGCGTCCGGATAGCAAATACCACTTGTTCCGCCGGCTTCGATTGCCATGTTACAGAGTGTCATTCGGCTTTCCATATCAAAATTGTCGATGATAGGGCCTGTAAATTCTACTACACAGTTAGTAGCTCCGTTTACGCCGATTTTGCTGATAAGGTAAAGAATAACGTCTTTTGCAAATACGCCTGGCTTCAATGTTCCGTTCAAAACGAATTTAATCGATTTTGGTTCACGAAATGAACATACACCCTTAAGAATACCAACTTCAAGGTCTGTTGTTCCAACACCAGCGGCAAATGCACCGAAAGCACCGTGTGTACAAGTGTGGCTGTCACCCATGATTACTGTAAAACCTGGGCGTACAAATCCTTTTTCCGGGAAAATAGCATGGCAAACGCCGTTGCATCCAATGTCAAAGAAATCTTTGATTCCCTGTCTTTTTGACCAGTCTCTCAGGATTTTTCCCTGTTCAGCTGTTTTTGAATCCTTTGCTGGTGTTACGTGATCAATTACAGCTTTAATTTTGGTGTTGTCAAAAACTCTGTCCATTCCGCGTTCAACAAGGTCGTTGATTGCAATCGGAGTTGTAATTTCATGACAGAACACGCGGTCAAGCTTCAATACATATGTATTTGGAAACGGTGTGTCAACAAGATGTTTTTCAAAAATCTTCTGAGCTATTGTTTTTCCCATAGTCGGATTGTTCTCCTAATCTTTAAAATAATCCTTTCTATTATAGTTAATTCAATATGCGTGTGCAATAACACTAGTAAATCGAATTTTGAATTTTTCCATTCAACCAGCCTTTGAAGTTTTCAAGACCAATGTTTAGACAGCGTAGGCGGGTTTCCAAAGGTGCCCAGGCCAGATGCGGTGTAAGAACACAGTTTTTTTCGCCCAAAAGGGGATTGTTTTCAAGCATAGGTTCTTCGCTGATTACGTCGGCTGCAAAACCTGCTATTTTTCCTGATTGAAGGCCTTTTTTTACGGCATTTTCATCTACCAGTCCGCCACGGGCAGTGTTTATGATGTAGACACCGTCTTTCATTTTGGAAATGGCATCTTCATTTATAATTTTTTCGGTTTCTTTGTTTAATGGAACATGAAGACTGATGATGTCGGATTTTTCAAATAATTCTTCAAGTGAAACGCAGTTTTTTTCGCCATTTGGATGGTGAGGAGTTACAAGCACATTCATTCCAAAGGCATTTGCAATTTTTTCTACTTTTTTTCCGATGTTTCCGTAGCCAAGAATTCCTAAAGTTTTTCCAGTCAGTTCAAAAAGCGGTTTTTTCCAGTAACAGAAAACAGGGGCTTTTATCCAGTCGCCGTTTTGAACTGAGTCGTTGTGGAGTGAAACAGAATTTGAAAAGTTTAAGAGAAATGCAAAAACATGCTGAGAAACGGCATCTGTAGAGTAGGCCGGTATATTGCATACTGTAATGCCGGCTTTTTTAACGGCTTCAACATCGATTACATTGTAACCTGTAGCCATTACGCCTATATATTTTAAGTTTTTACATGCAGAAATAATTTCAGAGTTTATTTTGATTTTATTAAGAAGAACAGCATCTGAATCACCGATTCTTGATATAACATCCTTTTCGTCTGTGGTGTTATATACAGTAAGAGAAGCATATTCTGAAAAGCAATCCCAGGATAAATCTCCCGGGTTTAATGCAAGTCCATCTAAAATGGTAAGTTTCATATTAGCCGAGAACGTCAACGCCAGTGCTTGAAATTGCAGCGTTTATGGCGTCTTCAATACCTGCAGTACCTTCGTCAAAGTCTACAAGAACCTGGGATTTATCAGGGTTAGCAACAACATTAGTTACTCCCGCTACAGCTTTTACTGCAGCATCCACTTTTCCAGCTGTATCTGGATCAAACATTCCGGCTACATAAATTTTTTTCTGCATTTAGCACTCCATGACTTTAATCGCTCTCTGGGATTTCTTGAAAACCCTTCAACAATTATAAATCACAAAATATTGGAATTCAAGTTTATTTTTGATAGAAGAATTATTCCTGTTCTGTTTGCGATGTTTTTCCAAGTTGTCCGCAGGCTCCGCCGATTTTTCTTCCCCTTCGAGTTCGAAGAGTTACATTCAGACCAGCGTTTTCAAGCATTGCGACAAAAGTTTTAACTTCATTTGCAGAAGGTTCTTCAAAATTAAGTCCCGGAACCGGATTCCATGGAATAAGATTAATGTTTACATCCAGACCTCGTGCGAAATTAATCATTCTGTCTGCACTTTCTTTTCCCGTGTTTTTATTCTTTAAAAGGGCCGCTTCCAGTGTAACCCGTTTTCCTGATTTTTTTGCATAATAATCTATCGCTTTTTTTAACTCGGAAAGTGGATTTCCTTTGTTTACAGGCATAATTTGTTCACGAAGTTCTTCATCGGCGGTTGTAAGCGAAACTGCAAGTCTGATATTAGGCCCGTTATCTGCAAGATCGTAAATTCCTTTTATTATGCCGGAAGTTGAAAGTGTGATTCTTCTTGCACTGAGAGCTCTTCCTTGTTTATTTGTTAATACTTCAATTGCTTTTCGGATTGCAGAAAGATTCTGCATTGGTTCGCCCATTCCCATAAAAACAATGTTGTCTAAGGTTCCACATTGTTCTTCCAGAAAAAGAAACTGCTCTACGATTTCGCCGGCAGTAAGATTTCTTGAAAGGCCCAGCTGACCTGTCTGGCAAAAGGCACATCGCATTGCGCATCCAACCTGACATGATACACAGGCTGTTTTTCTTCCCTCTTTATCTGTTAGAAGTACAGTTTCAACAGCGCCGCCGTCAGAAAGGGTAATCTGAAGCTTTATTGTACCATCAGGATCTTTTAGAATTTTAGAAACGGTTGAAGAACGGAGAAGGGCTTTTTTCTTTAATTCTTCCCGTAGCGGAAGACTTAAGTTTGTCATCGAATCAAAGCTTGTGCTTCCGTTTCCTATCCATTTAAAAATTTGGGCACCCCGGAACTTTTGGTTTAGTCCGAGTTTTTCTGTAATTTCTTCCGGGAGTAATCCTGCTAATGCAATTTTTTCCATAAGTAAGACAAGATACTAAGTTGAAGAAAATTAGTCAAACAGAGGTCTGTTGTTTTTGAATTTATCCAGCATTTCATTGATAGCATTGTTTCTGATTCCCAATTTCTGGAATGATTCCAATGTTTCAATTGCTTTCTGTTTGTTATTTGTCTTTATATAGCAGTCTGCAAGATCGATGTAAAGACGATAGTTTTTAGGATCGTTGCTGATAAGTCGGGAAAGTTTTTCTGCGGCTTCTTCGTATTTTCCTTCGCCTTTGCAAATAAGTGCAAGACCGAGTGCTGCATAAACGTCAAAGTCGATATCCAGAGCACGGTTGTAATAGTCACGGGCAGAATTGTAATCACCGGTATTTCGATATGCGTCGCCTATTCGAGTCAAAATAACTTTGTTATCCGGATCGATATCAAGAATTTTATTCCAGTATTCGATTGAACGGTACTGCTGGTTCATACCGCGGTAGCAGTCTGCAAGACCAAATAGAGCATAGAAATTTTTTTGATCCATCTGGAGTGCGTGTTCAAAGTATGTAACGCCTTTGTCGAAGGTGCGGAGTTTTCTGTGGCAGTTTCCGATAGAGGTCAAAATGCGGATATCAAGATTTTCTTTGTTTGTATCATACATTTTTGTCCAGTAATAAAGGGCGTCTCTGTATTCTTTGAAATCGTAATAAAGGTGACCAAGTCCGATTAAGGCATAGGCATTGTTCTGTTCAATGTCCAATACTCTGAGGTACAAATCTTTTGACTGTTTAAAGTCGTGAATCTTTCTGTAGGCGTCTGCAACTCGTGTAAGAACTGTAATGTTTCTGTCATCGTGAGTAAGGTACTGTTCCCACAAATCAATTGCTTTGTGATACTGATTTAATGCTTTGTAACAGTCAGCAAGACCGAAAAGGGCATAGTTGTTTCCCGGATGGAATTTTAAACATTCTGTGTAATAATTTATTGCCATTGTAAAATTATTCCGCTTGCGTTCCGAATCACCAAGCCCTACAAGAGCATAATTATTATTTTCATCCAAAAGGAGAATGTTTTTGAACGATTCTATAGCTTTTTCTGTTTCGTTCTGTTTTAAAAACTGGTAACCCTTAATTGAATATTCTGAAATTTGTGCTGATTTTTCATCTTTTATTTCAGTGTTTTTTTCAAAATCCATCGAATCAGGATAAATCATTTCCTGACTTTCCATTGTTGTATCAAATTGTTCACTCATCTTTTTGAACTCTCCTTACTTTTAATATTTTATAATAACTATTTTTAACTACTCTTTTAGAATCCCGGAAATG
>CAMHIV010000122.1 GCA_946185185.1 uncultured Treponema sp.
AAGCATATTATTGTTGGAACAACTTATAGAACAAATGACAAAGATCTTAATAGCCTAAAAGAAGAGATTGCTAAACAAACAACTGAAAATCTCTCGTTTATTGAAATTTATAAATGCTATAGAAAAGACGCTGATGGCAATGATAAAAGAATCCTGCTCTTTCAAATACCAGCAGCACCAAAAGGAATTCCTATTGCATTTAAGCGAATATACTATGGTCGCGATGGCGAATCTCTTGTTGGTTTAGGAATTGAAGAAATTGAAAGAATAAGAGCACAGAGTAAAACAGTTGACTGGAGTGTAAAAGTAATTGAATCTGCCACTATAGATGATTTAGATCCAGCAGCAATAAAATTTGCCAGAGAACTTTACATCAAGAAAAATCCTCGTTTAGAAAATGAAGTTCCTTCTTGGGATGATGTTACCTTTTTGAATAAAGCTAAAATCCTGATTAATGGAAAAATTACAAATACAGCAATAATACTCTTAGGTAAGCCTGAATCGGAACATTACATAAATCCTGCAACCAGCACAATTACATGGATTTTAAAAGATAAAGATGGGATCGAAAAGGACTATGAGCATTTTACATGCCCGTTGCTTTTTTCAATAGATGAGGTTTATAAAAAAATCCGCAATATCAAATATCGCTATATTGCAGAAGGTACTCTTTTCCCGGATGAAGTACAACAATATGAACCATATACAATACGAGAGGCATTGAATAACTGCATTGCACATCAGGACTATACATTAGGCGGAAAAATCATTCTTGTAGAAAAAGAGGATGGAGAATTGATTTTCTCTAATTCAGGAGATTTTATTCCAAGTTCTGTTGAAGATGTTATTAAATCTGATGCACCTGAAAACAGATATCGCAATTCCTTCCTTGCAAATGCAATGGTAAATCTTAATATGATTGATACTATAGGAAGTGGAATAAAGCGTCTTTTCAATATTCAAAGAAATAAGTTTTTCCCATTACCAGAATATGATTTATCTGATCATAAGGTAAAAGTAACTATAACTGGTAAGGTCTTAGATTTAAATTATGCAAGAAAACTTGCAGTAGATAAATCATTATCTCTTTTTGAAATTATGCTTCTGGACAAGGTACAGAAAAATAAAAAGCTTTCAAGCGAAGAGTATAAGCTGTTGAAGTCAAAAGGTCTTATAGAAGGAAAACGAAGCAATTATTTTATTTCTTCAACAGTCGCAGAAAAAACAAATCAAAAATCAGACTATATGAAGCTTAGGGGAATCAATGATGATTATTGTAAAAAAATCATTATCGATTATATCAAGGAGTTTAAAACAGCAAAAAAGTCTGATATAGAAGAGATCCTTCTTGAAAAACTAGGTGATTCTATGACACAATCTCAGAAGAAAAATAAGATAAAGAATATCCTTCAGAGTTTAAGGCGGGATGGAATTATAGAACCCCAAGGTAAGGAATGGATATTGTGTAAAAAATAGTTTTATTTGACCGTTTATTTGCCCAAAACGTGTTTTTAAGCAAAAACGGTCAAATAAAATGTCTAAAAATGTCTAAAAACAGATAAAATCTTCTGGATTTAGACATTTTTAGACATTTCCAGATAAAAAGGATAAATAAAAACGGTAACGGAGACCATATAAAATGAACAAAACGCTTATAAAGAACTTTGCAATTGATGCTCGTGTACGCCTGATTCAGATGGCGATTGATAACGCTGGTCTTGTTGGTATTGCAAAGGACAAAATAGATTCTCCTATTCAGAAGGGTGATAATTTTGAGATTTATAAAACCCTTGCCGGAACAGAACACACAATCACAGGAGCTGAGATTAAGCAACGTGAAAGCCTTGTAAATAGAATCAAAAAAGATGGTTTTGAAAATGTAATGGAAGCCGCAGCTTATACTTGGTTCAACAGAATAATTGCAATCCGCTACATGGAAGTAAATGATTATCTACCGACCAGAGTACGTGTGCTTTCCAGCGAAACTGCCGGAAAGAAAGAGCCTGATATTATTACTCTAGCTCCTGACAATGTTGATTTGAATTTTACAGAAGCAGAAAAACAACAAATTCGCGAACTTAAGGCAAAACAGAAGATGGACGAAGTATTCCAGCTTTTGTTTATAAAACAGTGCAACGAACTTAATAAATACCTTCCAAAACTTTTCGAAAAGACAAGTGCCGGTGAACTTGATTACACAGAACTTTTGTTTAGTTTGAGTTTTATTCAAACTGATGGAGTTGTAGCCCGCCTTCTTGAGATTGACGAAGAAGATTTTAAAGACCAGGTGCAGATTATTGGCTGGATGTATCAGTATTACAATACGGAATTAAAAGATGATACTTTTGCGAAGCTCAAAAAGAATGTAAAGATTACAAAAGAGCGTATTCCTGCCGCAACTCAGCTTTTTACTCCAGACTGGATTGTACGCTACATGGTGGAGAATTCTCTTGGTCGTTTGTATGCACAAAACCAGAATGCAATGGACGAAAAAACTGTTGCACAAACTATGGGTTGGAAATACTATCTTCCGCAGGCAGAACAGACAGAAGAAGTGCAGAAGCAGCTTGATGCCATAAAACAGGAACAGCAGAAAAACGTTGCATTTAATCTTGAAAATATAAAAGTGTTGGATCCTTGCATGGGAAGCGGACATATTCTTGTGTATGCTTTTGATGTGCTTGTTCAGATGTATAAGAATGCTGGTTACAATGAACGTGATGCTGCCCAGAAAATCATGCAGAACAACATCTTTGGTCTTGATATAGATAACCGTGCCGCCCAGCTTGCTTATTTTGCTTTGATGATGAAAGGCCGCCAGTACGACAGAAGATTTTTTGAACGCGATATTGAACCGAATGTCTATGCAATTCAGGAATCAAATGGAATCAGCGAGATTTCTATAAAGAAAGTAGTGTCAGAGTCAGCTGAAACATACGTTGCAAAATATCTGATTAATACTTTCCATGATGCAAAAGAATATGGCTCTATTATAGATGTTGAATCAAAAGATTATAATGCACTCAAAAAAGTGCTTGCTGCGTGGAAGCAGAACCATGATGCAACATTGGAAAATTTACTTATAGAAGCAGATGTAGATGACCTTATTCCTTTGTGCCAGATTGCAAAAGTCATGAGTACAAAATACGATGTTGTTGTAACGAATCCGCCGTATATGGGTGCAAGCGGCATGGGAGAGCATCTGAGTAATTTTGTAAAGAAGAATTACCCAGACAGCAAGAGTGATTTGTTTGCGGTGTTTATAGAAAAATGCGGAAACTATGCAAAAAAAACAGGCTTAATTTCCATGATAACACAGCATGCATGGATGTTTCTTTCTAGCTACGAGAAACTGCGCGAAAAATTAAACTCACGGACAACTTTGAATATGGCTCATTTAGGAGCAAGAGCTTTTGACGAGATAGGCGGCGAGGTCGTACAGACAACAGCATTTGTTAGCTTGAACGAAAATATAGCAAATTACAAAGCAATTTATAAGCGTCTTGTTGATTTTGCAGGAGAAACAGAAAAAGAAACTGCTTTTGCTGATGAAAACAATACATATTTTGCCCAGCAGGAAAACTTTGCGAAGATTCCAGGAATGCCAGTGGCGTATTGGGTAAGCGAGAAGTTTGAAAACGCTTTTGATAATAAAAAACTCTGTAACTACGGAGTCACGCGACAAGGTTTTGCGACAGGGAACAATAATAAATTTTTAAGATTTTGGCATGAAATAAGTTTTGAAAAGTTTCAATATCATTCAGAATATGAAAATGATTGTTATAATTCTCAAAAAAAATGGTTTCCATGCAATAAGGGTGGTACATACAGAAAATGGTATGGTAATAATACAATTGTAGCAAACTGGGAAAAAAATGGAACAGAGATGCGATTCTTTAAAGGTTCTGTAATTCGTAATCCTGATTATTATTTTCGAGAGGGGCTTACATGGTCATCTCTAGCTGATAGTTTATCAATGAGATATAGTCCTATTGGATTCTTATTCGAATCAAAAGGCTCCATGTTTTTCTACAATGAAAAGAAAAATCTCAATTATCTTCTTGGATACCTGAACAGCAAAGTTGCAACCTTAATGCTTTCAGTATTGTCGCCAACATTAGATTTTCATGAAGGACCGATGAGTAAACTTCCAGTCATACTCCCCAAAGAAAACACTAAGTTTTCAACTTTCAATTTTCACCTTCCAACTGTCAATTCACTTGTCGAACAAAACATCTCCCTCTCAAAATCCGACTGGGATGCCTTTGAAACATCATGGGACTTTGCAAAGCATCCGTTGATATAAGGAAAGGAGAATTGTGGTATGAGCAAGCTTATTAAGATAGACAAGAATTATGCTCTCTGGATTGAAAGAATATGCGGAGAATTTAGGAGAAGCCAAATAAAGGCTGCCGTCAAGGTAAACAACGAGACTCTTTCTTTTTATTTGAATTTGGGAAAACAGATATCGGACAAGAAAAAAGAATCTCGTTACGGGGATGGCTTTTTCTCTGATTTAAGCAGGGACTTAAATGACAAAATTCCCAATGCGCATTGCTTTTCTCCTACCAATCTGCGTTACATGGAACGCTTCTATCTGCTATATCAAGAGCCGTTGGAGAATTTTCCCCAGCTTGGGGAAGATTTATGTCGGATTCCATGGGGTCATCACAAATATCTTATAGATAAGCTGTCTGATAATCCTCAGAAAGCAATTTTCTTTGTGCAGAAAACAATAGAAAATAACTGGTCTCGCTCAGTTATGCTTAATTTTCTTGACACAGATTTATATGAGAGGCAGGGTAAGGCTATCACAAATTTCAAGGCTACTTTGCCGGATGAAAACAGCGATCTAGCTCAGGAAATGACAAAAGACCCGTACAATTTTGATTTTCTTACTCTTTCTGAACGTTATAATGAAAAAGAACTTAAAGATGCTTTGGAACAGAATATAACAAAATTCCTGCTTGAATTGGGAAAAGGTTTTGCTTTTGTTGGGCGCGAATATCGCATTATGATCGGTAAGAAAGAAAAATTTATTGATATGCTTTTTTACAATATAATCTTACATTGTTATGTGGTTATAGAAATAAAGACAGGTGAATTTGATTCTGAAAACATCGGGCAACTTGGGACTTATGTTTCTGCCGTAAATCATATTTTAAGAAAAGAAGGTGATAATCCATCTATAGGTCTTTTGATTTGCAAGTCAAAAGACAATGTTCTTGCAAAATATGCTTTGGATTCATCGAGTCAGCCGCTTGGAATTTCTGAATATGAATTGACAAAACTCTTTCCAAAGGAATTCAAAGGTACTCTTCCAAGTATTGAAGAGATAGAATTTAGCTTGCAGGAAACACCCCATTTATCAGATTAGAAGGAGCATCAAAATGGCAACACTTATAAAAGATAAATTCGAATCATGGCAGAAGGAATGTGACGAGCGTTTTAATCAGCTCAAACGCAACGAAGAAGAATTGAACCGCATCTTTATAGAAATTTACGGTTTGCAGGATGAGCTTACGCCGGAAGTTGCTGAAAAGGACGTTACCGTTCGCTGTGCGGATTTGCAAAGAGAAATAAAGTCACTCATAAGCTATGCCGTCGGCTGTATGTTCGGCAGATATTCGCTTTACAAAGAAGGCTTGGCCTACGCAGGCGGAAACATGGACGAAACATACCATGATTTCTGGCCGGAAGGATGCGCGTTTGTTCCAGATGCAGACAACGTAATCCCTGTGACAGACGAAGAATATTTCAAAGACGACATTGTAACCCGCTTTGTAGAGTTTGTCCGTCTGGTTTACGGCGAATCAACTTTGGAAGAGAATTTGAAGTTTATCTCAGAAGCTTTAGGCGACAAGGGAGACACACCAAAAGAAACCATTCGTTTATACTTTCTGAATGATTTCTATAAAGATCACTGCAAAATCTATCAGAAGCGCCCAATCTACTGGATGTTCGACAGCGGCAAAGAAAACGGCTTTAAGGCTTTGATTTACATGCACCGCTACGACAATCAGACACCGGCACGCGTTCGAACAGACTATATGCACAAGCTTCAAAAAATGTACGATGCCGCATTGGTTCAGTGCACTCAGATTGCAGAAAATCCAGCTACAGCCGCCCGTGACAAAGCTCTTGCTATAAAACGCATCGCAAAAATCACCAAGCAGCTGGAAGAAACAAAACTTTACGATCAGGCTTTAGGCCACATTGCCAGCCAATACATTGATATTGATCTAGACGATGGTGTAAACGTAAACTACGAAAAGTTCCAGGGCGTGCAGGTTGCACGCGAAGGGCAAAAAGCGATAAAGATAGATTTGCTGGCTAAGAGGGGATAGAAAATGAAAAAAATAGTTTTTAATAAATTAAAAAAAGGAAATATTCTGCGACCAGAATTTGAATCATTATCTGAGAATAATCAGTTGGATTTTCAGAATCATAATAATGTTATTTTATATGCTCCTAACGGAACTGGAAAAACAACTTTTGCAAACATTCTAAGAGGAGACGATAATTGCGAATTAAATATTCAAATTGATGATGAACATATAGATTCTAAAGAGGCAATAAACAAACGTATTCATGTTATATCTGATCGTAAGGATCTTAAGCAGTTCTTCCGGTTCGTA
>CAMHIV010000123.1 GCA_946185185.1 uncultured Treponema sp.
CAAAAAGTCATTCCAAATCCAAAGAGCGTCAATTACGGCTATTGTAGCAATAATTGTTTTAATCAATGGAAAAACAATTCTAAAAAAGATGTAGAATTTTCCAGCACCATCAATGGAAGCCGACTCTTCAAGTTCTTTTGGAACAGATTTTATAAATCCGTGGAACATAAAAATCGCAGTCGGACAACCCAAGCCCCAGTACATAGGAATAAGGCCGGGAACACTCATAAGATGAAGATCACTTGCAAGAACACCAAGCGTAACCATAATAATCTGGAATGGAATTACAAGAGCAAATGCAAATACAGCATACAAAATTGTAGAAAGTTTAAAATTATTTCGCACAAGACCATATGCGCACATTGCCGAAAACAGAATAATCCCGCCCGTTCCAAATACTGTTACAAGAAGAGTATTCAAAAATACACGAGGAAACTGCATTTCTTTCCAGGCCTGAACATAGTTTCCGATAAATATTTTTACAGGTACCCCTGTTGGATTAATAATGATATCCGCATTAGGACGGAAAGAATTCACAACAACGAAAAACAGAGGATAAATAAAAAATATTGCAAAAACAATCAGAGAAACTGTAAGAGCCGTTTCTTTAGCCTTGCGTTCAGAAATAGGTTTAATAAAACTCATGCTTCAATCTCCTTTCGCTTCATTGTATAAAGCTGAACACCTGTAATTAAAACAATTACAAAAAGAAGTACCATTGCTTTTGCACTCGCAAGTCCGGCAAGTTTTTGAGAGAAAGCATCAAAATAAATATCCATAACAAACGGAACAGTACCAGTTGTGTAACCTGTCTGACCAATCATGGCATAAATAAGATCAAAACTCTTCAACGCATTTGCAATTGTAAGGAAGAGCGAAATTGTAAGCGATGGAATCATAAGAGGAAGTGTAATGTATCTAAATCTCTGCCAGCCTGTTGCGCCGTCAATTTTCGCAGCTTCAATTACATCAGCAGAAATATTCTGAAGCCCCGCAAGATAAACAATCATGTAGTAACCGCATCCCTGCCAAACTGCAACAAGAACCAAAAGCCACGGAGTTTTATTCGGATCCGAAATCCATTTTTCAACTCCAGTAATCGCTGGCAAAAGCTGAACAAAGAGCATAGACCAGATCAAAGCAACAATAATCATTGAAAGAACATTCGGAAGGAAGAAAACTGTTCTTAAAATCTTTTGTCCGCGAATTCCTGAATCCAAAGCAAGCGCCAATGCAAAAGCAAGAACGTTAATTCCTATTACCGAAAATACTGCAAAAAATGCTGTAAATCCAATAACACCCATATTTCTGGATTTTACAATCCAGGCTGCAGCCAGGGCAGATTTTACATGATTAATTTTTATAAGCCCGTCAGATGCAGCATAAACCGCATCCGAAGAATCTTTTGAAAGTTTATTTTTTGAAATGAAAGAAGAACACAAACTTTCTCTTTCACTTTCCTTAAATTCAAGAGAAATTTCTTTTAATTCCCGAATAAAATAATCCAGGTCATTTTCTGAAAGAGTTTTCTTTTCGCAAACTTCCGGAAGATTCCATAAAGTTTCAAAAAGCTCGTATTCATCATACTCTTTCAAAAGCTTGTAGCGCCGATTTTCATTTTCGAATGCATAAGCAGTTTTAATCAATTCTGCATCGGCATTATTTTTTTCTGCACCCTTTAAAACTTCTTTTTCAAAATTATCCGCAGAAATAATTCCCGGAAGCTGTGAAGAATAAGAAAACTTATGAATCTTTTCTGTGTACGGATAGAAATCCTTGTTTACTTTTCCTGAAAAGATTTTTTTGTAGTTATCCAAACCTACAAATTTGTAAAATTCAGGCTGAAATCCAGATTTCTTTACAATGCGTTCAAGTTTATAGCGCTCAAGTCCTGAAACCGCAATGCGCTTATACGAATCAGATGAATCATCATAGGAATAAACCTGCATAAGATAATTGCGATCTTTTCGATTCAATTTGCTGCTATATAAAATTCTGGATTCGAAACTTTCTTTATCCAGAATAATCGGAGTTTTAGGAGTAAGCCCATCCCAGTTTGTAAATGAAATACCAATTCCACGCACAAACGGAGTAATAAAAAATATAGCGTATAAGATAAGGCACGGAAGAACAAACGCTAAAAAGTAAAGAATTTTCTTCGATTTGGATTCAACCATTCTACAACTTTCCCACAGTAAGATTTGAAGAAACAAAAAACAGTCTTCAACAAAAAGTCCGCAGCAACATATACTGCGGACCCCATAATTTTTAATTATTTATTTACAGAAGCAGCCCATTTTGCATCAATTTCAGAAATAACTTTTTCTGAAGTTGTTCTCTTACACATGTACTGCTGAGCACCTTCTTTACATGCTTTTTCGAATACATCAGAAGGATACTGAGAGAATGCCCAAGGCATAGAGCCCTTTGCTTCAACCGATTTCATAAGATCTACATATGGACCACCGAATGCAGATACGTCAACACCCTTGAATGGTGGAATAAGTTTGTATTCATCCATCCAGAGCTTCTGTCCTTCAGCAGATGTGAGCCAGTTTACAAATTTGATTGCAACAGCCTGTTTTTCTGCAGATGACTGAGAAGAAACACCGAAAGTTGAGTCTACATCAGAGTAGAATGTATTTTCTTTTGCATCGTTATAAACAGGGAATGGAATAAAACCTGCGTTAAGATTAGGATTCAATTTCTTTGCATCAACATATGCCCAGAGTCCCTGAACCATCATAGCAGCTTCACCCTTTGCAAATGACTGCTGCTGTTCACCACCGTCCATTTCAGCAGCATTTGAGTTCATGTTAGCCTTGTAGAAATCAAGAATGCTGAAAAGTTTATTTGTATCTACAACACCATAAGAAGATTTTTTTGCTGCCATATCAGCGATGAATTTATCAGAAGAAATATTCTTTTCCTTAAGAAGTGCTGTATGAATCATTGTGATAAAATGTCCTACAGACCAGTTTTCTTTAAGAAGTGCTGCAAATGGAACAATATTGTTGTCTGTTAAAGTGCGGCAAACCTTTTCAAGTTCGCGATATGTTGTTGGAGCCTGAAGACCATATTTTTCGAAAATGTCTTTGTTATAGATAATACCGATTCCGGCATAATCCATTGGAACGGCATACTGTTTTCCATTGTAAGAAACAGCTGGCAATGAGCTCGGAAGAACCTTATCCATTGCTTCTTCATTTGAAAGATCTGCAAGGAAACCTTTTGAAGCATATTCCTTTACTCGTGAATATGACTGCATCTGAAGGATGTCCGGAAGAGCACCCTGTGCGGCACGAGCAGAAATTGCAGAATCTGCATCATTTGGAATAATAAGCATGTCAATTGTTACACCAGGATTTGCTTTTTCAAAAGCCTTAACGATTTTCTTAAGACCTTCCTGATTTTCCTGCTTGTAATAATACAATTCAAGCTTAACATTGCCATTGGAAGCTGAAGTTCCATTCTTTTTCTGGCAACCTGTAAATGCTGTAGCGGCCATTGCAATAGCAAGACCTGCCAATACGATTTTTTTCATCTTTTCCTCCCTTAGAAAAAGCTAGAAATAATTATACACCTTAAATTCAAAATTGCAAAAAAAAATAGGCTGTCTAATAAGATGCCCTTACGGTCATTGAACTTATTAGACAGCCCCTTTGCTATAGGATTAACAAATTACTTTTTAATATTTCTTCCGTAAAGGTCAGAAATAAATGCAAGCCATTCTGCATTTTCCTTTGTAAGTCCATTAGGCTTGATTCGCCAGCCCCAGTTTGTACCACCAAGTGTATTCGGCGTATTCATTCGGGCATCAGCACCAAGACAAAGAATATCCTGCATTGGAATAACTGCATAATCAGCACAAGAAGCGATTGCAGTCTTAACCAAAGCCTTGCATACTTCTCCGGAATCAGAAAGCTTGCGGGCTTCGGATTTTTCTACTTTGCGGCCAAATGCATATTCTGCAGCAAGCTGAACAGCTTCATCACTTGCACTGTCAAGCCAACCCTGCATTGTATCGTTATCATGTGTACCTGTGTATACGACAGCATTTGTATTATACATATGAGGTAGGAATGCATTTACCATTCCGTCTTTGCCGGCTTCATTAGGATCAAATGCAAACTGAAGAACCTTCATTCCAGGGAATCCTGCGTCATCGCGAAGTTTACGAACTCCGTCTGTAATTACACCAAGGTCTTCTGCAATGATAGGAAGAGTTCCCAAAGCCTTTTTAATAGCATTAAAGAGGTCGATATTTGGACCAGGAATCCACTGACCATTTACTGCAGTAGGATCACCATAAGGAATAGACCAGTAAGCTTCAAATCCACGGAAGTGGTCAATGCGAACTACATCAACAAGCTTTGTCATGCGTTCTGTGCGTTTTACCCACCATGAATAGTTATCTTTTTTCATTGCCTCCCAGTCGTAAAGAGGGTTTCCCCAAAGCTGACCAGTTGCAGAGAAGTAATCCGGCGGAACACCGGCAACTTTCTTTGGAATTCCGTTCTGATCAAGCTGGAAGAATTTCTGATTTGCCCATACATCGGCAGAGTCAGCAGCAACGAAAATCGGGATATCGCCGATAAGGGAAACACCTTTTTTGTTTGCGTAAGCTTTTACAGCGAACCACTGTTCAGCAAAGAAGAACTGAATTACCTTAATCTGTTCGATATTTTCTGTATGTTCTGCATTCCATTTTGAAACGGCAGTTGGATCACAGGAAGCAAGATCCTTTGGCCAGAAAGCATTCCACATCTGAGCAGAACCGCTTATACCTTTCTTTTCAGCTTCCTTGTCATAATATGCTTTGATACTTGTAAAATTAGCATAATTATCAAGCCATGCAGAATTATCATTTTTGAACGCTTCGTAAGCAACACGGCTGTTATTATCCGCATTTTTAAGGAAGTATTCAGCACACTTAAAGAGTACCGGCATCTTCCACCAGACAACAGAACCGTATTCTACAGGACCTTCATTTTTTATGTAGTCAGCAGGAACTATATCGTTTTTGTCTGCCCATCCCTTTTCAACCAGCGTATCAAGGTCTATAAGGAGAGGATTTCCCGCAAATGTAGAAAAAGATGCATACGGAGAATCTCCGTAGCCTGTAGGACCAATCGGGAGAATCTGCCACAAAGACTGATGTGCAGATTCAAGCCAGTCAACAAATTCGTAGGCAGCCTTTCCGAGCGTACCTATACCAGGAGTACCCGCAAATGATGTCGGGTGCATTAAAATACCACTGCTTCGTTTCATAATGGAACCATTTTAATGTAGCAGTGACAAAAAGTAAACCTAAAACGAATATAAAAAAACAGGCCCCCCTAATTCCGGAAGGAGCCTGCCTTTCATAAATTATTATTCTATTCTACAACGTGCGATTAGAGTACGCAGATTGGAACGAATGTTTCAGCTTTGAGAGAAGCACCGCCGATCAAACCGCCGTCGATGTCTGGCTGAGCCAAAAGTTCTGGAGCGTTTGAAGCTTTCATTGATCCACCGTACTGGATGATTACTTCGTCTGCAACCTTCTGGTTGTAGAGTTTTGCGATGTAACCACGGATGAACTTGTGGATAGCCTGAGCGTCTGCTGGAGTTGCAGTTTTACCTGTACCGATAGCCCAAACTGGTTCGTAAGCGATTGTTACTTTCTTCATCTGTTCTTCTGTAACGCCTGCAAGACCTGCAGAAAGCTGGAAAGCACAAACCTGTTCTGCTTCACCTGCTTCGCGTTCGCTCAAAAGTTCACCGATACAAAGGTCAACTTCAAGACCGTCATTCAATGCCTTGCGAACCTTCTTGTTGATAAGTTCGTCAGATTCACCGATTTCGTGGCGGCGTTCTGAGTGACCAAGGATTACACACTGACATCCGATGTCCTTGAGCATTGCTGTAGAAACTTCACCTGTGTGAGCTCCGTTATCTGTTGCAGCACAGTCCTGAGCTGCGAGGATGATGTTTGAACCTTTTACAACCTGTGCAACTGCATCAAGGTATACAAAAGGAACTCCAATCATGTATTTGTTTGTTTTTCCCTTAAGCTGTTCAACCAAGTCCTTTGCCAAAGCAACTGCTTCTGCCTTGGTTGTGTTCATTTTCCAGTTTCCGGCGATATAATGTGTACGTGCCATTTAATTTCTCCATATGATTTGACCTGCATGCGCGAAAGCGCATGTCAGTTCGAAATTAGTTTCGCCCGCTGGCCGAGGGCCTGTCGGGGGATAAACGTTTTACACGGCAAGTGGCTTGACCACTTGTCCGTGTGAAAACTTATTTTGTTGCAAGGATAGCAATTCCAGGTAATGTTTTACCTTCGAGGAATTGCCGGTCGCTTGCGCGACCTTCCCGAGTTTTACTTCGTAAAACTCGCACTATTTTGTTGCAAGGATTGCAATTCCCGGTAATGTTTTACCCTCGAGGAACTCAAGACTTGCACCACCACCAGTCGATACGTGGCTCATCTTGTCTGCAAGGTTGAACTTGTTTACAGCAGCAACAGAGTCACCACCACCAACTACAGTCATAGCACCC
>CAMHIV010000124.1 GCA_946185185.1 uncultured Treponema sp.
TCAACTGAAATATATTCAACCTTACTCATACCTAAAATTATATCACAGTATCGGCAAAATAAAAAGCAATAATCAGCTTTTATACTTATATTTATTTTGCCGATAAATAACTTTTTCTTACCATTCCCCCTGTATTGCAGATAATACCTCAGAATTATATAATATAAACTGAGGTATATAAAATGACAGCATATTTAGCCGGTGTTTGTTCTTCGGCACTTTCGTTTATTTTTGTTGTTTTTGCCATTGGTGCTATTGGTTACCTTGTTGGCGGAATCAAAATCAAAGGTATTGAACTTGGAACAGCAGGAGTTCTTCTTGTTGCGCTTATTTACGGTGTTGTAATTCACTTTATTCCAGAATTTGCTATTGGTGAAAAAACAATTTACCTTTTCAGTTCTAAACTCAAAGGCAATTTCGGAATCGTTTCAAATATCGGTACTGCACTCTTTGTTACTGCAGTAGGTTTAATCGCGGGACCAAAATTCTTCCGTTCATTCAACAGAAGCACACTCGCTTACATCTGCATTGGTTTTATCGTAATTGCACTTGGCGCCCTTACGGCAGTTCTTTTTACTGTTCTCGACAAAAACATGTCTGCTTCTATGGCAGTTGGACTTCTTACTGGTGGTCTTACATCAACTCCTGGTTTCAGCGCAGGAAAAGAAGTTGCCATGGCTTTAGACGAAGCAGCAAAAGCTGCAGGAACTGTTTCAAATCTTGAAGCAGATGTTACTGCCGGCTACGGAATCGCATACACATTCGGAGTTCTTGGCGTAGTTCTTTTTGTTCAGCTTGTTCCAAAAATTCTAAAAGTAAATCTTCAGGAAGAAGTTGCACATTTCCAGGCTGCAAACCAGATTAAAGTTCCGGAACCAAAAGGAAAGCTTGTTTCTATGGATCCATTCGGATTCTTTGCATTCTTTGCTGCAGTTGCACTTGGCTGCTTAATCGGAGCAATCAAGATTCCTGTAATCAATTTTTCACTTGGAAATTCCGGCGGATGTCTTATCGGTGGTCTTATAGTAGGTCACTTTGCACATTTTGGTCACATTGACTGCCGCATCAAAAAAGAAACTTTGAACTTTACCCGTGAACTTGGTCTTGTTCTCTTCCTTATCGGTGCAGGTGTTCCTGGTGGCGTAAACTTTATCGAAAAATTCCGCTGGACATACTTTGTTTACGGCGCCGTTATGACAACCGTTCCTATGATTGTAGGTTATGTAATTGCCCGCTATGTATTCAAACTCAGCATTTTGAATAACCTTGGTTCAATCACAGGTGGTATGACAAGTACACCTGCTCTTGGAACATTGATTGCAACAGCCGGAACAGACGAAGTTTCTGCAGCATACGCAGCTACTTATCCATTCGCCCTTGTTTCAATCGTTCTTGCTGCAAAAATCATTATCATGGTTTTGTAAAATCTTAATTTTGGAGTAACAGATGGAAGTCATTCAGAGTTTTACTATCGATCATACACACTTAAAGCCGGGGATTTATGTATCCCGAGAAGATAAAGGCTTTACAACCTTTGACCTTCGCATAACAGAACCAAACAAGGAACCTGCAATTGCTCCTGGTGCCATGCACAGTATTGAACACCTTATGGCAACCTGGTTCAGAAATTCTCGTGCAAAAGAAGATGTTGTTTATGTAGGACCAATGGGTTGTCTTACAGGTATGTATATCATCATGACCGGAAAATATACTCCGGAAGATATGCGAAAACTCACAATTGAATGTCTTGAATGGATTATTACACAAAAAGAAGTTCCGGCAA
The DNA here is from genome assembly GCA_946185185.1 of uncultured Treponema sp. Taxonomy (GTDB): domain Bacteria; phylum Spirochaetota; class Spirochaetia; order Treponematales; family Treponemataceae; genus Treponema_D. The sequence goes on from CAMHIV010000124.1 coordinate 1,784, forward strand.
CAACTCCGGAAACCTGCGGAAATTACCTTCTGCACGACCTTCCAATGTGTATCTGGGAATCAAAGCGCTACTTAGACCGTCTTAAGAACGACTTCCACTGTGAATACCAAAAGCTTAAAGTAACTTTGAGCGACGGAAAACAATTCGCCGACGCTTAATCATAAAAAAGGCTGTCCAATGAAATCTACACACGGTCATTGAGCTTGTCGAAATGACCATGTGTTGCATGCAGAAACATCTTTTGGACAGCCTTCTTTTTTTAACTATTTATACAAATCCCAACTGCTATCCGCTTTTAGAATCATCTTTGTTCCCTTTTATTGAGCGCCAATCAATTCGTTATAAGCCATTTCTGCAGCTTTCTGCTCAGCTTCTTTCTTTGACTTACCGCTTGCAGGACCATAACTTACATTTCCAAGTCGGACACAGATTTTAAACACCTGGTCGTGATCTGGTCCACTCTTTGAAACAAGTTCGTAAATCGGAAAATTTTTGGCTTTTTTCTGATACAATTCCTGGAGCAAAGTTTTAAAATCTTTTCCGCCGAACTTCTGTACTTTTCTGATTTCCGGCTCCAAAAATGAAAGAATATATTTTTCACAGGCGGCAAAACCTGAATCCAGGTAATAAGCGCCGATAACAGCTTCCATACAGTCCGCAAGTATTGCAGGCTTTTTACGACCGCCGGAAAGTTCTTCTCCGTGACCAAGAACCAAAAGTTTATCGATTCCAAATTCCAATGCAATAGGCGCAAGAGTTTTTTCAGAAACAACAGTTGATTTAATTTTTGCCAGGTCGCCTTCTGCATGATTTGAACTCATATCCCGATACAAAAAATCAGCTGCAGCAAGCCCCAGTACAGAATCTCCTAAAAATTCCAGACGCTCATTGTTAAAATACTTTTCTGCCTTGTTTTCATTTGAATATGAACAATGATGAAAAGCTAAATCCAAAAGTTCATAGTCTTTAAAATGCAAACTTCTGGCTTTACAAAAATCTTTAAGAGCTTTTATTCTTTCACTTGAAATCATACCGACATTTTATCCTTTAAATAAAAAAAAACACAAGCATCGAGCTTGTGTTTTTTAATTAGCAATTCAAAAATTACTGAGCAGACTTGATGAAGTCATAAGCATCGCGAACTGTTTCAAATTCGTTTGCTTTTTCATCTGGAATGCTTACGCCAAGTTCTTCTTCGATTGCATAAACAAGTTCGTAAGTATCAAGGCTGTCTGCACCAAGATCACCACGGAATGATGAATCAAGAGTGATTTTTGATGCATCGATGTCCAATTTTTCAGCGATAAGCTTCTGAATTTTTTCGAATAATTCGTCCATTTTTTTCTCCTATTTTAATTAGCCGTTTGATTCAGGTGTCAAAACCTGGCGACCACGATAAAAACCGCACTTTGGACATACACGATGAGCCTGGATAAGGTTACCGCAGTTGTTGCATTCAACGAGCTGTGGAGCTTCCAATTTCATATTGATTGTCTGACGTCGTTTTGTAACGGCTTTAGATGTTTTGGATCTAGGTACTGCCATTTATAAAACCTCACTAAATTAGTTACTTCTGATTTACTGTGGTCTATAATACAACAGTTCCAATCAGGTTGTCAATAAAGTATAACAGAATCATACAATTTGTCAAACAAAAAAACGAAAAATGTCAAAATAAACACTATTTGGCAAATTTCTTTTCCAGTGCAAGCCGGACAGTTTCCGGAACCATTGAAGAAATATCTCCGCCAAAAGCTGCCAGCTCCTTGATTGAACTTGACTTAAGAACAAGATACTTCTGGTCTGTAGGAATAAAAAGTGTTTCAACTTCTGAATTTAAATTATGATTCATAAGGGACAAATCAAATTCATAAGAAAAATCGACAGTATTTCTTATTCCGCGGATTAATATATTCGAGCCGGTCTTTTTTGCATAATCAACAATGAGCGAAGAACTTGAATGTACGGAAACATTCGGAAAATCCTTTACAAGTTCTTTTAAAAGTGACACCCTCTCCTCTTCCGAAAAAAGACAGGATTTATTTTTGTTTACAGCAACAACGACATCGATTTCTTCAAAAAGTTTTGACGCTCTCTGAATAATATTCAAATGTCCGTTCGTCGGTGGATCAAAAGTTCCAGGAAAAATAGCTTTATTCATAAAAAAGAAAATACTTTGTTTGACGAAAAGAAACAAGAGATGTAATATTGTAACAGTATGAAAAAATTAATTTGTTTTTTAATCGCATTAACAATATTCGCATCCTGCAGCTCAACAAAGAATGAGTCTCAAGCGGGACAGACTCCTTCTCAAAAGGCAGTCCAGACAAGCGAAACTGATGAAGAATTTTCAAGATCAACTTCAAACGTTTCAATTTCGAAAGAGGAATTTTTAAACGATAAGAGAGAAATTCTTGAAATCATTGCAAAGCTTTCAGAAATCATGACAGATTATGATTTTGAATCATGGATTAAATATATTGATAAAGATTCAATCAATTACTGGTCAAATCCAATCAATCTGAAGAATGCTTCCAAGCGGCTTCCAATCAAAAATCAGAAGCTCAACAACCTCAATGACTACTTCCGTATGGTTTTCGTTCCATCAAGAAAAGGTCGTTCTGTTGAAGAAATCCGATACATTTCAAGAGACATCGTAAAAGCCGTACAGGTTCGTGAAGATGCAGATATTGTTTACTACAATTTCACAAAAGAAGACGGACACTGGATGGTAAAAATTCCACCTTTACAGGGCTGATAAAATACTTTACCCTTTAGAAAAAGAATGATTTAACCGATAATTATAAAGGTAATTTTTCCAGGAGGAAAACAAATGAAAAAAACAGTTAGCATTTTTTCTATGCTCAGTTTGATGGCAGTAAGCTCATTTTTGTTCGCTCAGGAGCAGTCTGTTCAGAAAAATAATACATCTTCAAATACAAAATCTGAAAGTTCAGTTGAAGACGAATACTTCAGCGACATGGACGGTGTTGTAATTCTCAGCCTTGCAAGTTCTGATGAATACGATAACAAGCTTACAGCAATGCAGTTTTTGGAAGATGCTGTAGACAACGGAAATGTTTCAGAAGACGTAATGAAAGCTTTGAATCAGCTTGCCGGTGAAGGTATTTCAACTCAGGCTCGAACAAACGGTCGCCTTATGAACAACTTCCCGGACATTCGTCGCCGCGCATGCCTTGCACTTGGTAAAGTAAAAACTGAAGAAGCAAAAAATTACCTTGTAAAGGTAACTCTTGCAGAAAACGAACCAATGGTTATCGCAGCTGCCGTAAATTCTTTAGGTGAAATCGGAATCAACGGAAATGACGAAGTTGTAGATGCAATCGCATATGCAAACCGCAGAAATCAGATTTTGAATCCAACAAGTTCATTGGCATTCGAAGTAATTTCAGCATACGAAAAACTTGCTGAAAATACGAACAACAAGAAAATCGTAATTGATTCTCTTACAAAGATTGCTGCAGATTACCACTACGCTACTCCAGTAAGAAACAGAGCAATGAAAGTTTTGAAAGCAATCAACGACGGTGGTTCTAGTTCTTCAAAGAAATAAAATCATCTGATAAACCAGGCTATATGTTTGCGGTGGTTAGGCATGTCTAAACCACCGCAATTTATTTATGGACTCAAAAGCCCATAACACTAATTAAAAAAGGTAAAAAATGGAACCAATTATTTTAGCTTCTTCTTCCCCTCGAAGACAGGAAATCTTAAAACTTTTAAACATACCATTCCAGGTTATAATGCCAAGTATCGATGAAACTGCAATTCAGACAATTGATACAGACGATATTCCAGAATTCCTTGCAAGAGAAAAAGTTACAGCCGTAATTCATTCCCTTCCAGCTCAGCAGGAAATTAAATGGGTTTTAGGAGCTGATACCGTAATTCTTAAAGACGGACACTGCTACGGAAAACCGGAAGACATCGAACAGGCAGAACATTTTCTGCGGGAATTTTCCGGCAAAACACACGAAGTTGTTACAGCACTTGCATTATATAACGGCCGAAAAAAAACTGTATCTACAAGAGTTGCAAGAACAAAAGTTACTTTTGCAGAAATGACAGAAGAAGAAATCCAGTGGTATCTCGATACAGGAGAATGGCATGGCGCTGCCGGCGGTTACAGAATTCAAAGTCTTGCATCCTGCTTTATTAAAAAACTCGAAGGCTCACAAAGTTGTGTAACAGGATTGCCTATTTTTGAGCTTTTTGATATATTGAAGGAGCAAGGTTATTCTATTTTGGAATAAACCTGGCCGGATTTAATTATCCGAATCATCCGTTCCTTGTATAAGGAATCGAGAAAAAGAGTACGGGGTAAGAAGTTCTTTTGAACTAATAATCTTACCAGTGAAGGAGAAACTCATGGCAGTTGTAACCATGAAAAATTTGCTTGAATCTGGTGTACACTTTGGTCACCAGGTAAAACGTTGGGATCCACGTATGAAGAAGTACATCTTCGCAGAACGCAATGGAATCCACATCATCGACTTGCAGAAAACAATCGCTGCAATCAAAGACAGCTACGAAGCTGTTCGCAAAATCACTGCTTCAGGAAAATCAGTTCTTTTCGTAGGAACAAAGAAGCAGGCTCAGCAGGCTGTTCAGAAAGAAGCTGAACGCTGCGGCATGTTCTATGTAAACAACCGCTGGCTTGGTGGTATGCTTACAAACTTCTCTACAATCAAAAAATCACTTCAG
>CAMHIV010000125.1 GCA_946185185.1 uncultured Treponema sp.
CCATTTCGGAAAAAAGTTCCTTAATCATTGTAGCAGATTTTGAATCTTTTGTATCAGGTAAAATTTCTACATAAGCGTCTACGTTTTCCTGAATTACCTTTTTTCCGCGTTCAAGTGCTTTTTTTACAGCACCTTTTGAAAGGAGAAGTTCAACGCATTTTTCAACGGCTGGAGAATTAATTCCTTCCTTTGAAGCTTCGTAAAAATATTTTTCGATAGCGTTTTTATCTTCCGGATTTTCCTGAATGTGCAGCAAAACAGGAAGACTCTTTTTTCCTTCAACAATGTCATCGCCGCGTTTTTTGCCTGGATTTCCGGTTGTAAGATTTTGAACATCGTCCAGAATCTGGAAGCCTTCTCCAAGAAATGCAGCGAGTTCTCCGGCTTTTTGAATTTCTTCTGGAGATGCACCACCTGCTAAAAATCCGGTCTGGGCTGCAAGGCTTGAAAGTGTTCCGGTTTTGCAATGAACCATCTGAATGTATTCATCGATAGAGGGGAAAAGTTCAGGGTTTCGGTGCCAGTAAATATCCATTGCCTGACCAAGGTGAAGCCTTCGTACTTCACTTGAATAAAGCGCGTAAAGTTTGTTTTTAATTTCAGTCGATACATTCAGGCTTTCGATGGATGACGGCGCAAGGAAATACAGCCAGCTTGCCGCATTTAAAGCAGTGTCGAGGCCGTAAGTGATGTGAGCGCAGGGTTTTCCGCGTCTTGTATCGGCGGAATCTTCAATATCGTCGTGAATCAAAGATGCTGTATGAACAAATTCTACTAACGGAGTGATTTTGTATGTCTGTTCAAGAGAGAGCGGGGAAGATTTTTCGCATTCTCTGCAAAGTTCACTTGAAAGAACAAGAAGAAGAGGTCGCCAGCGTTTTCCGCCAGAATCCATGAGCGAACGGCAAGGTGTTATCAGCTGTGAAAAATGTTCCTGGCCGGCATGGTGCAATTTTTTAAATGTGCTTTTTTCCCAATCTGCGTTGGCTTCTGTTGGAAGGGCTTCCTGCAGGTTAATTTCTATATTCCTTAGGATTTCTTTAAGTTTTTCATTCATACATTGAACATTTTATATGAAGATTTAAATCTTTTTCAAGGCAGATATTTTTCTAAAAAAAACTATGGAATGCGCCGAAATATAAGTGTTATGCCAGCAAATAGTTATGAAAAACCCGATTATTGGTCTCAGAAAGCATTTTCAGAAGGATATCCAGCTCGTTCTGTCTATAAATTAAAAGAGATGGACGAAAAGTTCGGGATGATAAAAAAGAATTGTAATGTACTCGATTTGGGAGCAGCTCCTGGAAGTTGGACAACTTTTTTACTCAGAAATTTAGGTGAAGGCGGTTCTGTTACCAGCTGCGATCTTAATCCTTTGAGTAAGAGCGTTCGTGGAGATAAATTATTTTTCCTTCAGGGGGATTTGAATGATCCTGGAATCCGTAAGCAGATTAAAGAACGGGGACCATTTGACCTTGTTGTTTGTGATGCCGCTCCATTGACTACCGGTAACAGAATTGTAGATACAGCCCGTTCGGAACAGCTCGTTGAAATGGCTATCTGGTATGGCGAAACAATGCTCAAAAAAGGCGGAAATTTCTGTGTAAAAATATTCCAGAACGGAGATCAGCAGAAATTTCTTAAAAAAATGCGTGAACTTTTTACGCTTGCAAAAGGTTTTAAACCGGAAGCTTGTCGTTCAGAATCCTTTGAAACTTTTCTTGTTGGCATAGGTCGCAAATAGGTGGTATTATGAAAAGGCACGATAATTATAAAGAAAGTGATTTTATATCAAAACTAGAAAATATGTACTACAGAATTTTTGATACACGCATAAAAAGAATAATTACCAATTCTGTTCTTGCCTTTTGTTTGGGCGGAGGAATTGCCTGTGCAAGTCTTTATATTGCGGGAAATATTAATATAGAAAAGGGTATTGGTGGTCTTGAAACTGCCGGTGTTCCTGAATTCCGTGAAAATGAACTGGATGCAGACGGAGCTGTGATTGTTGCAAAGGTTGGTTCGTCTGAAGTTAAAACTGAAAATTCAGGTCTGGAAGAACATTTTATGGATTCCCTGAATCAGGATGCAACAGAAGCTGATAGTCTTGATGCTGCAGCTTCTGTCTTGAGGCAGGATGATTATTCTTCTGAAGGTTTGGATCTCTGCTATTTTACATATCGCGTTAAAAAAGGCGATATGATTGGTTTTATTGCAGATAAATTTGATATTACTCAAGACACTATAATCAGTGTAAATAATATTCATCAGTCGCGCCTTTTGCAGATTGGTCAGTATCTTAAAATTCCTAGTATGCCAGGAATCGTGTATACAGTACGAAAGAATGGAGAAACAGTTTCTTCGATTGCAGAAAAATATGAAGTCAGCGCTGAAAAATGCGCTGGAGTAAACCATCTGGAAAAAGAAAAAGAACTTGTTGCCGGAACTACATTGTTTGTGCCGGATGCACAGCTTGACTGGGTTACCCGCCAGGAAATCAACGGCGATTTGTTCCACAAGCCTCTTCACAGCAGATACTGGCTTTCTTCATACTACGGCTGGCGTCAATCTCCGTTCAGCGGAAAGCGCTCTTACCACTCTGGTGTTGATATGGCAGCTCCTATTGGAACTTCGATTTATGCGGCTTTGGGCGGAACCGTAACTTCTGTCGGGTATAATAATGTTTACGGAAATTATGTAATTGTGACACATCATTCCGGATACAAGAGCTTGTATGGACATATGAGCGCAACACTGGTTACACGCGGTCAGTATGTTGATACAAATACACGAATTGGTAAGGTTGGAAGTACCGGTATGAGTACAGGACCTCACCTTCATTTTACGGTCTATAAGTTTGGAAAAACTGTAAATCCAATGGCTTTGTGGCGATAATTTAGTCCATATAGTTCAAATCTTCAAAGTAGATTTCACGGATTTTGTTCAGCGTTAATTTGCTGTTAATTTCATCCCTGAGATCTGCTTTTATTTTTTCTTCGCCAATAGATTTAAGTTCTGCTTTTGTCTTTTCAGAAAAGTAAGTTGTAAAAATATTTTTTATTGCCGGATTTTTGCGGGATAATTCTTCAAAAAAGTCCCGGTCGCCTGAATCATAAGAAAGAATCGGGCGTATAACAACTGTTACTCCATTTTCATTTTTGTGTTCTGCTTTTGTCTTGGTTCGTAAAGTTCCCAGCTTACGGAATTCATTTTGAACTTCGCCTTCGATTTTGTTTTCACCCCGGGCTACTACAACAGTTTGCGGTGCAGGCCTTTTTTTTACGATTATGGTCGTACTTATAATGATGAATGCAAGGAAAGTTGCAACAATTATTAGAACTTGATTCAGTGAAAGCTTTTCTATATTTGGGAATTTCATTTGCGTTCTCTCCTGTATTTTTCACATAATTTTTTTGTCTTTCCGCTGATTCTTGCGGTAAGTATAACACTTTCATCTTGCCACTTTTCTTCTTTAATAATTCCTTCTGTGCGGATTTTATTTATAAGAGCAGTTTCACTGCATGGAATTTCGTACAACTCTATGGTGCCCATAAGCTTTTCACTGATTGCGTCAAAAAGCTCGTTAAAGCCAAAGCCTGTTTTTGCACTTACACGGATTGCTCCCGGGAAGGCATTTCTTAATTCTGCCTGTAAAAGCTCGTCTTGATCAACGGAATCCCATTTATTTAAAACAATCAGACTCGGGTTTTCTGCGGCGTCTATTTCTTCAAGGACGTTTTTTACAGTTTTGTAATGATTTTGTGAATTAGGGTCCCCCGCATCGATAACAATCAGATTCAGGTCAGCGCGTTTTGCTTCAGAAAGTGTTGATTTAAATGCGTCGATAAGACTGTGAGGAAGGTTAGAAATAAAACCGACCGTATCTGTTAACAGAATTCCGTTTCCATTTTTTAGATTCAGTTTGCGGGTGAGAGGATCCAGGGTTGCAAAGAGTTTGTTTTCCACAAAAGTGTCTGCGCCGGTTAATGCGTTTAATAAGCTTGATTTTCCGGCGTTTGTGTAGCCAATCAATGCGCATTCCGGAACTGGAATTGAACTTCTTTTTTTGCGCTGGGTTTCACGATTTTTTACGACTAATTCAAGTTCTTTTTTTGTCTGTTGAATAAGAGTACGCACTCTGCGCTGGTCAAGTTCAAGTTGGGTTTCTCCTGAGCCCTTTGAACCATAACTTCCACCTCTCTGGCGAGCCATGTCTCCGTATGAATGGGCAAGTCTTGGAAGAGAATAGGAAAGGCGGGCAAGGCGAACCTGTAATACGGCTTCTTTTGTGCGGGCTCGTTGTGCAAAAATTCGAATAATAACTTCCTGGCGGTCAAAACACGGAATTTTTGTAAGCTTTTCCCAGTTTCGCTGCTTTGTAGGTTCAAGATTGAAGTCAAAAATTATACAGTCTGCTTCAAGTTCTTTTGCCTCTGAAGCAATTTCTTCTGCTTTACCTTTTCCCATTCCGTAGGCTGGCTGGACTTCAAGTCTTGTAAGAATAATTGTTCCTGCTGTTTCTAAGCCAAGTGTATCTGTAAGTCCCTTTAATTCCGAAAGGCTGTTACCTGGTTCTCCTACCAGAAGTGCACGAACTTTTTTATTATTCTCTTCTTCCAAGTTAATCATCTTTTTTACTATAAAACAGCCGGTTTGATTTTTCAACATAATCGGCGGCTATTTTTTTGCTTTATAAAATCCAAATATTGACCGATAATCTATAAGTAGTGAAATCGTTTGTAAAGAATTCTGTAGGCCTGCTGGTTGCAGTTTGTATCTGCGGTGGAATCACGGTTGTCTCATCTCTGGGAATGTTTTCTAAAATAGAAAAGAATTTCTATGAACCGGCGCGTCTTTCTGCTATCAGAACTAAACTGGATGCAGTTGCAGAATACAGTAATGAGTACATTAACAATATTCTCAAAAAAATAGGTCCTGATGAAGGCGGATTTCTTGCTAATGAGGCTGCGTCTTCGTATTTTGAACGGGAACCTTCCAGGGAAGTTGGACGACTTTTTGGAAAACTTTTGGATGAGCTTCCATCTTTAGAAGGTTTGCGAGTTGTTGAACGTACCGGAAGACGAGTTCAGTATAGTTCATTTAAAAACGATTCACGGAATGAGCGTGGAAACAAAACCTATTCATTGTATACAGAGCTTAAGACATATTCCGGCGCTTCCGAACTGGATTATTCTATTGTTACGGCATTTCCGGAAACAGAAGATGAAGAAAATGACATTGATTTGAATAGGTATCGCATGGTTTTTGATGGATATGAACAGAGAATTATAATATCCTATCCATACTTTTATAATGAAAAATCTTATTCTTTCATTTTCTATATAAATCCAATCGATTTTGTGACCCAGCTTGTGGAAAACAGAATTATTTCGATTAATGACGAAATGACTTTAATTTCTTCAAAAGATGGAACTGCCGGCGGATTTGTATTTAGAATGCCTAGAGTAGGGCAATCAATTCTTGCAAATGAAATTTTGCGCAGGTGGTATTTAAAATCTACCGGACCTGATGAAATTGCTTCTTCGCCAAAAGTGCAGGTTTCGGGGCTTACTGCGGATGAAAATTCTGCTGAAGAGCAAAAAATCGAAGAGCGACGCATTTCCTGGAATTTGATTACAAGTCCGAAGTCAAAATATTTTAATGTTTCCGGGCTTTATTCGTATGAAATGCTGACAATGCCGCAGTATGTAAAAATCCTTCTTTTGATTTGTTCTTTTATAACGGTGTGCCTTATCGTCATTATTCTGTTTAATATCCGAAAGGATGATGATGTTGTAATTCTTTCTAAAATCAAGAGCGTTCAGATTGGTTTGCTCAATGAATTCTTTGAAAAAAATGTAGACCGCACAAAGGTTGCGGCACTTATTGAAAGTCAGAAGGATGCACTTACTGCAAAAATCAAAAAGAGTCTTGGTCGCCGTGGAAAACGTTACGGCGACGATTTGAGTATAATTTTAAATCAGAGTTGGCAGGATATTATCAATATTCTTTCCGGCGAAAATACAATGTCGATTCAAAATCTTTCTTCAAATGATATGTCAGAAATCCGGCGCATGTTTGAAGATGTTATGAGTAACAGTTCAATTCGTGTGCAGGCTGTAACGCAGTTTCCTTCGCGCCAGATGCCTAAAAACTGGAAGACAGAAGAATTGGATAATTCTGCAGGAATCGAAATTGCACCTCGCCCTGGACATGTAACCGAAAAGCCGGCCGATGAAATTTCGGAACTTGATGATGCAGAAGATTTGGAAGAACTTGGTGAAGTAGAAGAAATATCTGAAGCGGAACCGGTTGAAGAACTTGGCGAAGTAGAAGAAATTTCTGAAGCGGAACCGGTTGAAGAACTTGGTGAAGTAGAAGAAATATCTGAAGCGGAACCGGTTGAAGAACTTGGCGAAGTAGAAGAAATTTCTGAAGCGGAACCGGTTGAAGAACTTGGTGAAGTAGAAGAAATATCTGAAGCGGAACCGGTTGAAGAACTTG
>CAMHIV010000126.1 GCA_946185185.1 uncultured Treponema sp.
TGTCTTTTAATTCTTATTTAATTATAGATGAAAAGATATTAATAATAAATGGGGTTGGAAAAACTATGTGTTTTAAGGCAGAAAACAATTCCAACAAGTAAAACAATAACACTCATTATGATGTGAAAAATCTTTCCTGGATTCTGCTGTTTTTTTACGATGTTTTTAAACAAACTGAAAAGGTTATTCAAAATCCAGTAAATTACAAGTCCACTTGGAGAATAATACAACAAGGCCAAAAAGATAAATGCAACTACATAAAGCTGAACTTTTTCTCGGGCAGGAGCTTCTTTTGTGTAAACTGCACCGGAAACAAAATTAATCAGCGTCATCAAAATTGGAAGAACATTAATCTGAAAAATTCCAATTGAAAATAATGCGTCTGGCTTTCCTAAATCCTTAAAAATCCAAAAAGATGCCTCGTGTAAAGCATCACAATGACTTAAGAAATGGTACGCTGCAATAAAAAACGGGATTTCTATCAAAATCGAAAGGGAACTACGCAAAACATAAAGCGGATGATAGTTATTCTGCCGGTAATAAGTCTGGAGCATCATAAACTGCTCGTCGCCCTTAAACGCCTTTTTTATTCTTTTGACACGATATTCAAGAGCCTTTGCAATTTTCCGTTCTTTTTCCTGCAAAGCGTCGGCAACATTATAAATTGGTAATGCCAGAATATTGATTACAAAACTTACACCAAAAATTGCACCGATAATTCCAAAACGACTGAAGTGTCCTGTAAAGAAATTAAAAATAATTCCAACCAAAAATTCTATTGGAAAAATTATCAAATCATATAACATAAAATCTAACCCCCAAAAAATTTTTTAAATAAAAAAAGCACCAAAAACGCAAAAAAATGCGCAGTTAGTGCTTTCTAAGTTTTTATACGCAATGAGAAATAAAGGTTGTTAGTTGAGTTGAGTTGAGTTGAGTTGAGTTGAGTTGAGTTGAGTTGAGTTGAGTTGATCATAGCTATAAATTCTCTCTTGTCAAGTAAGGTGAAACCTGCGTCTTATATAACGAAGGTTCCACCCCTTATTTTACTGATTGTGCCACTTACGGAAGATAAGTGATGTATTGATTCCCGCAAATGCAAAGTTATTGCTCATTACGTACTCTGCATCCATTTTACGGCCTTCGCCCCTGATGTAGTCCAAATCGCCGCATTCTGGGTCAATGTTGTTCAAGTTCAAAGTTGGGTGGAACCAGCCTTCGTTCATCATGTTGATAGTAAGCCATGCTTCTACGGCACCGCAGGCACCCAAAGTGTGTCCGATGTATGACTTAGTAGAAGAAATCGGAACCTTGCGGCCAAATACGCGGGCAGTAGCAGTAGTTTCTGCAATGTCTCCGTGGTGAGTACTAGTTCCGTGAGCGTTTACATAAGCGATTTCGTCACCCTTAAGACCTGCGCTGTCCAAAGCAAGCTGCATACAGATTCCCATAGTTTCACTGTTTGGGCTAGTGATATGAGTTCCATCTGTGTTAGTTCCAAAACCTACGATTTCTGCATAAATTTTAGCACCGCGTTTTACAGCGTGTTCAAGGTCTTCAAGAATCAAAGTTCCGGCACCTTCACCGATTACAAGACCATCGCGGTCCTTATCAAATGGACTTGGAGCCGTTTCAGGATGTTCGTTACGGATAGAAGTTGAACCGAGCTGGTCAAAAATTGCAGCGTCTGGAGGACAAAGTTCTTCTGCACCTCCACAAATCATGATGTCCTGCAAACCGTTTTCGATTGTTTCGTAGCCGTAACCTATAGACTGTGAACCGGAAGTACAAGCTTCAGATGTTACAATCATACGACCCTTGAGCTGATAAGTAACTTCGATGTTAGCAGCACAAGTGTGTGGCATACATTTAATGTAAGTAGAAGAATTTACCTTTGCAGTACAGCGGTCTTCCATTACAGAAGTAAGTTCCTGGATAGAATCAAAAGAACCCATTGAAGAACCGTAAGCAACACCAGTGCGTCCGTTCTTAAGTTCATCGATAACATCGCCGTCTTCCTTCAACAACCCAGCCATCTGTAAAGCAAGCTGACTTGTGTGATAAGAAAGAAGAGCAACGCGACCCATACCGCGCACGAGCTTTCTAGGATATTTAGGAAGTTCACCCTTTGCAGGACAAGCCAAATGAGTATTCATTCCGGCAATGTCATGCCATTCTTCCATATTTTTAATGCAGTTTTTGTAGCTTTTAAGCTGTTCGTAAGCTTCTTCCCAGTTCTGACCGAGTCCGCTTATCATTCCTGCGCCAGTGATAACAACACGACGCTTTCCGTTTGGTTTAACAAAATCCATAATATTTCCTTCCACGGTGGTTAATCGCCCCCTGAGCTTGTCGAAGGGCATATCGAAACCACCTTTTCTTTTCATTTTAAGGAGGGGAAAGCCTTCCCCCTCGGCTCAACCCTTCGGTTTTCGCCTACCCCTTCCAGCGGGAGTCCCCGCAACGCCCCTTATAGTTTATTAGCGCTTAAATCAGAGTTTAATGTAATAGAGAAAAAAAATCTATATTCCGGTCATTGAGCCTGTCGAAATGACTGAGAATGTACTGCTTTTCCTACAAGTCACTATTAATTTCCACTAACTTTTCAGACAATTCTTCATCGCCGGTTACATTCACGATTGCTTTTAGAATGTCGTCATTAGTTGCCCAATAATCAGGTATAAATCCTAAACCTTCCGGACAATTTTCTGAAAACGGACTTCTAAAACAGGCAAGGTGCAAAGCTATTCCAGAATTAATTAACTGATAGCACCATACGTTTCCATAAGCATAGCAGCCACCAGAATTTTCCCCAATTTGAAAAAACTGATTCGTTTTTGAAAAAATATTTTTTGCTTCTAAAATTGCTAATTCACCAGAAGAACATGTATTCTTTCCCGTTAAAATAATCATTTTCCCCTTAAACTTAGGAGAACCTGATTTCGCCATTACAACTTCTTGTTCAGAATATTTAATTCGCAAATTTCGGTTATCCAAAATCTTACTTCTCTTTTTTATTTCATTTAGCCAAAACTTATCTTGTGAAAAAACATTTTTTGACAGCCATTGTTCAGCCTGGAAAACAGAAGGAGAAATCATATCAATTTTATCACCATTACAACCGATTAAACTCCACTCTTTTTTTATATTCTTGTTCGATGTTTTTTCATTACAATTCTTTTCCAAAAAATACAAATTTGCTAAAAATTTTGATGTGTGTCTCGAATTTCCGCCGCCATTTGTACGCAAATCAATAATAATATTCTTCTTTTCAGGGTAACGCGCCGAAACAGACTGAAGGTTTTCAAAATGTTCATCCATTATCTTTTTTCGATTATCATTATTTGCCAAATCCATTAATGTAGGAATGTATATATAAAGCGAATCTTCCGTTTCAATTTCTTTGTATGCAGTTATATTATTAGTCCATAAATAATTATTAGACACATTGCAGAGAATCTGTTTTTTATTTTCAGAAATCATTACCTGGATTTGCTTTTCTTTTTCGTCCATTAAAGCATAAGTACCAAGTCTGTAAATATCATTGCCTTCAGACGGATATAAAAACAGATTTTCAGTTCCGCATTCAAGTGTTTCACCAATCTTAATATTTTGATTATCTGATTTTTCTGCAACAAAAGAATCATCTATTTTTTTTACAAAAACATTCGAATACAATACCCGGTGTTGAGTTACCAGCGATTTACGAAAATTCTTACTTTCAACACAAAAATGACAATCCTGGATATATGGTGCCAAATAATCTGTGATAAATTTACTTAAATCGGCTACTTTAATCGTTTCATTTTCAGAATGCGCCTTTTTAAACAAGTCAGTTATCTGTTCAATTTTCAATCCACGCTTTACGGCATCTTCATAAGCAACATATGCTGTTTTTAACAGGTAAACAAGCATATCCAAATCTTCAAGTGCCTGATTATACGAAACTTCTTCCTTGAACCAATTATTATAACCATAGTAATCGCAACTTACATCTCTATACTCACAAGGTTCAGAAGATATTATTTTTGTCTTAGCCATACAAACTCCACACAAAATTGTAAAAAAATAAATCAACAACGCCTTTTTCATATTAGTAAATAGAATCCTTCTGTAATGATTTTTCATAAGTTTTCCAAGATATTCTTTTATTTTATCTTTTACAACGGGACTAGTCCCTCCCCCAAAAATTGTACCACTTGAAAGGAGAGTTTTTCTACCGATAGACTAATTGTTTTTTATATTTAAAATCAAATCGTCTGGCATAAATCCGTTTGCGGAATGAGAAATGCACAAATTATGGGAAACTTTCCTCAAGACTTATGTAATGGAACGAACCTGGCACAAGGGTCAGACTGTCCACGAAAACAAGGACGATTCAGTTTACCTTTCTTTTGAAACGAATCAGCTGAATCAGGTTGTTGCCTGGGTCATGTCTTTTACCGACGGTGCTAAGGTTTTGAATCCGCCGGAATTAAAACAGCGGGGTGCAGACACACCGAAGGAGATTTTGAAGAATAACTGAAATTCTTCTTTGAAAACTTTTGAATATGCGAACTCATTTCGTTGATTAACTTCCGGACGGTCTTTGTACATCATAAATATAAAATCTCAATATTAGCCTCAATAGAACAATAATCTGTCTCAACTCCAAGAGGCTTAATCCAAAATTAGCTGTCATACCAATTGAAAAACTACCTTTTGATGAACCGTCATGACAATTCTACCTAACTATTTTCAAAGTTTACCACAAACCAATAATACTACTTATCTAATTCAAGATATTTTTCTTTATATTCAGAGTAAAATCCTTTTTTGTTCTTCATATATTTCGTCTAAAACTTGATCATACCCATAAGGAAGCAACCATATTCTATCGTCACACTTGTCTAACATCGAAAGAAAGGCTCGTGAGATTAATCGAGTTCATTGTGTCGCACCCCTTCTCAACGGGCTCAAACATTGCCTGTATAACCTGATTTTAAATTAGTCCAAAGTACGACATTATTTGTCATGCTCCCTGTGCTATATTAACCTTACAATTTGATTCACAGGGGGACTTTATGCTCAAAAAGCTTTTAATTACCGGGGGCATAGCTCTTGCCGGCTATGTCATAAACGAGGTTCGCAAGCAGTACGACAAGAATGTAAATGACTACAATGACTTAGCAGACCGTTATAACGAAATGTCAGAATACATTCAGGGCAATAATTATTATACAGGCAAAAATAATCGCTTTGTTACAGAAACTTATGATAGAGATGACGGTTCCAAAATTGATGTAAAGCATGACCGGGCTTCTGGATTCAGTGTAATTTCTTTGAAAGATGCATAAGGAGGATATTATGATAAAAAAATTGATTGGAACATGTATTGCCGCCACAGTACTTGCAGTTACTGGAAAAGTAGTTTCAGATTATGCAGAAACAAAACCTGCTTTGAAAAATGTAAAAGATAAGCTTAAGAAAACAGGAAAAGATTTTTCTGCAAACTGTAAAGAAGTTCTGGATGCTACAAGACGAGTTTTTACAGGTGAAACACCTGATGAAAACACAATTACATTGGCAAGAGATAGAATAGATTGATAATTCTACACCTATGACAATTCTTGTTATATCAACTATTTTATGCTACAGCTAATAAAGCTATTTTGCCATATCGGTAACAATAGCTAAAATGTGGGCAAGCTGAGTTGGGGAAAGCTTACGAAAGGAAGAAAGAATTTCAGCATCTTGGATTTTTGTATTTTGAATCTGAGGAGAAAAAAAGACTTCTGGAGAAACGTTTAGAAAATCACAGATTCTAAAAAAGGCATCCATTGAAACTGAACGCTGTCCTGTTTCAATTTTATTGATGTAACTTTCGTTTTGTCCCAAAACTAAACTCATTTCTCTTGCAGAGATAGATCTTTCATTTCTAAGAAAACGAAGTCTATCTCTAAAAAAATCTTCGAAGTTTGTCTCCATTGTTTTAGTATAGACTTTATTTTCCTTGCAATACGGTCTAAAAGGCTTTATAATAAAAATGCAAAGTCTTTTAGGCTGTAATATTAACAAAATACGTCCTTTTAGGGATAATAAGGAGAATAAAATGGCAAGTTATGCATTTGCTTACGTTCATAGAGATCGCTTTCAAACTGTTGCATTAGACAGATCTTTTGATGAAGAATTTGAGGTTTCAGATAATGGTTCAATTACTAAATGTAATGAATTGGGAATTAACTTTCTTCATTCTAAAGGCTACAGAATTTGTACCTCTCTTTCAAATGACTTAATTGCATTATCTGGTGGAGAAGCAAAGAATTTATTGGAAGTAGAAGCTGTTCTTACTGATGAATTTTGTGGCCCAATTATTTATAACGAAGGAAAATTAAAAACTGCAACTGATGATGCGGTGTATATTACTAATGCAAACAATGTAAAAGGTCTTGAATTCCCCTATGTAATTTGTATAACTCATAAAATTCTCAATTCGTATCGGTATAGAAATTCTCTCT
>CAMHIV010000127.1 GCA_946185185.1 uncultured Treponema sp.
CGGGTAATTTTGAAATTCGGCTTGCAAAATTTGTAGGAGATGCCTTACTCGACTTAAACCTTCACCTGGAAGATAATTATCTGGATGTAACAGGTGATATTGGGCTTAAAAATATTGCGGTAAATGTAAAAACTAAAGAACTTGCAAATCCGCCGCCTCGAAGAAAAATTATGATTCGCGCCGATTTAGGAATTGGTTTTGGCCAGCATGTTACATTCAATCTGGATCCTCTTATTCGAGCTGTTCTTATTCCGGGAACAGGATTTGGTTTTAAATACGATATGTCCGATCATTCTGTTGAATTAAACGGGGATCTGGCTCTTCGAAGCGGCGATGTGTCTTATTTAAGCCGAAGCTTCTATCTAAAAAGCGGAAATATCAAATTCAACAAAAATGACAGAAGCTTTAATCCCATGATTAGTGTTCAGGCGGAAACCCGTGAGCGCGATGAGGATGGAAACGAAGTTCGTATTATTCTTTCCGCAATAAATCAGTATTTTGATAATTTTAATCCAACATTTTCTTCTATTCCAGCCCGTTCCGAAACTCAGATTATGACTATGCTCGGTCAGATTGCCGTTGGAGATTCTGATAATGTTACCAGCCTTTTATTTGCCACCGGCGACTATGCAATTCAATCTACTATTGGACGTTCGATGGAGAACAAGTTGCGGGACTTCTTGAATTTTGATATATTGTCAGTTAGAACAAACGTTTTACAAAATGCGTTGAACTATAATTTAAATAGAGCAAAGAATGAAAATTCTTCGTACGGAATCGGTAACTTTTTCGATAATTCAACTGTTTATATGGGAAAGTACTTCGGGCGTTCATTATATGTGGATTCTTTAATGCATCTTTCATACGATGAAAACAGGGTAAATGATACCTATGCTCCAGGCGGTTTACAGTTTCAGCCGGAAATCGGTCTTGAAATTGAATCTCCGTTTGTGAATATAAGGTGGAATATGGCTCCAAAATTGAGTGAATTCCGCACCGATAATCTGGTGGATTCTACTTCTGTAACGCTCTCTTGGAAATTTTCATTCTGATAAAATAGTAAAGTGATTTACTTTTGGGGTAATTATGGCTTCTTGCTTCGGGAAATTTAAAAAAAGTGTTTTTATTCTTTCATTGCTTTTTGTTTCTGTTTTCTCCTTCGCACAATCAGATTCCGATTGGTTCTGGGGAAAAACTATTTCTGATATTTCTTTTGAAGGCTTAAGAAGCGTAAAAAAATCAGATGTAATGAGTGTTGTAAATAACTTCGTGGGAAAATCCTTCTCAGAAGAATTGTTCAACGACGCTCTCGATAAGCTTTATAGTCTTGCTTATTTTGAAGAAATCGAACCATTTGCAAAACATGATCCTAGAAATCCGGAAAAAGTTCTTCTTGTTTTCAGTGTAAAAGAACATCCCGTTATCAGTTCTATTTCTTTTAAGGGAAATCATAAGCTTCGAAATAATGAACTTCGAGAAGCAGTTTCTGTAAAAGTAGGGGATGTATATATCGAATCTGCAGCCCTGCTTGATGAACGTTCTGTCCGTGATGCATATATAAAAAAAGGATTTTCTGCTGCAAAAGTAAGCATGATTGCAACAGAATCTGATGAAGGAATTGACATCGTTTTTAAGGTTTCAGAAGGTTCCGGCTCAGTTGTTACTTCAATTACATTTTCCGGCAATACAGCCTTTTCTGCAAAAACACTTCGTTCAAAAATTTCCCTCAAAGAGGAAGGTTTTTTGAGGAATGCGCCTTTTCAGCGTTCTTTGCTTGAAGCCGATAAACAGACAATCGTTCTTTTTTATATGACAAAAGGATATATTGATTCTCGTGTTGTAGATGTAATCGAATCAACTTCGTTTAATGAAAAAAAAGAGCGTGAAGAAGTTTCCCTTACTTTTATTATTCAGGAAGGCGCACAATATACTTATGCCGGAACAGTCCTTTCTGGAAATCAGATTTTTACTACAGAACGACTTCTTTCATGTATAAAGCTAAAGTCCGGGGATATTTTTAATCAGACAAAATTCCAGGAAGGAATGTCTGCTCTTACGAATCTTTATTATGAAAACGGTTACATGACAAATGAGTTTATTCCTCAGATAAATAAGGATTCGGAACGCCGTACAATTGCTTACTCTATTACGATTGTAGAACGTTCCCGCGCTCATGTTGAACACATTATCATCAAAGGTAATACAAAGACAAAAGAAGAGGTTATCCGCAGGGAAATTCCTTTAAAGCCGGGTGATGTTTTCAGCCGCTCAAAAATTATGAGTGGTGTACGAAATCTTTATAACACGCAGTACTTTTCAAGCGTAGTTCCTGAGCCGGTTTCTGGTTCAGAAGAAAATCTTATCGACCTTGTGTTTAATGTTGAAGAACAGTCTACTACCTCATTGCAGTTTGGTATGACTTTTACAGGAATTTCAGATCCGGATGATCTTCCTATTTCACTTTACACAAAAATTGAAAATTCAAACTTCAAGGGAACAGGTCGTTCTGTTTCGGCAGGTGCAACAGTTTCCAGTTCAACTCAGAATTTAAATCTCGGTTACGCGCAGTCATGGATTGGAAATCAGCCGATTTCTCTGAGCGAATCATTTTCTGTTTCTCATTCAAAAAGTTCTGCGCTCGCAATCAACTGGCTGGAAACTGGTGTTCTGGATGACGACTACTACTATATGAAGTATGAATCATGGGCAGCATCTTTGAGTTCTACTGTTGGGCGCCGATGGAATCCTAATTTTGCGATCCTTACTGCAACTGCGGGGCTTTCGCACACTCTTACGGATAATATTTATGATGAGTCGGTTTATTCTGTAATTGACCCAAGTATCAATAAAAATGCTAACCGTTTTGGTCTTAAAAACTCGCTCTTTGTGAATTTTGCTCTTGATGACCGCGATATAAATTATGACCCTTCAAAAGGTTGGTTCATTAGTGAACGAGTCGGCTGGTATGGTTTGATTCCGGGTGTTGAACATGAATTCTATGCCCGCACTGATACAAAACTCGAATCATACTTCAAGCTTTTTGATATTCCTGTTGCAAAAGGATACTGGAATTTCAAAGCCGTTCTTGCTTTCTACACAGGAATTACAACCTTGCACCCGATTCCGGGAACTTTGTTCGGAGATGCCAGCAAAGTTTATATCGACGGTATGTTTAATGGCCGCGGATGGACAGATATTTATGATGAAGTTCGCGGAAAGGCAATGCTTTCCAACCGAGTTGAACTTCGCATTCCTATCTTTACAGGTGTAATCGGTCTTGATGGTTTCTTTGATGCGGTTGCAGTTAAGGATGAACCTTGTGATTTGTTCAAGCTCGAAATGGATGATTTCTATTTCAGTTTTGGTCCGGGACTTCGATTCCTTGTTCCTCAGTTCCCGCTGCATCTTTTGTTTGCAAACAAATTTAGAGTTGTCGACGGATCTGTTGAATGGGATGATACCTGGCAGTTTGTTTTGTCATTTAATATAATCAATAAATAAAAGGATTTTATATGAAAGTTAGATTTGTAAAGTTTTTCTTTGGTTCATTGATTCTTCTTTGCTGTTCTTTTGTACATGCACAGCAGATAACAAAATTTGGTGTAGTTGATACAGCAAAGGTTTATAACGCTTATTTTAGAAATTCTGCGCCCGTAAGAAACTACGAAAAAAAGAAGGCTGAATTCCAGCAGGAAATAAATAAGTACACTGACGAACTTCAGAAGCTTCAGGCAAAAAAAGCTGATTACGAAAAGAGCGGAAACGATTCTATGGCTCTTAAAACTCAGGCTGAAATAACAAAAAAGACTGATTTTCTTGTTGAATATACAAATGCCAAAAACGTAGAATTGGAATCTATGCAGAAAACTTTGCAGGGTTCTGATGTATTCTATAACAAGCTTTACGATACACTTTCAAAGGTTGCAGAAGCTGGCGGTTACAGTATGATTTTAAGCCTTCAGCAGTCTAACGCAATTTTGTGGTATTCAAATTCTGTTGATGTTACTGAACAGGTAATTTCTGAACTTGGAAAATAATACAGATGAAAGACGAAACTACGCTGACTCCCGTAATGCAGCAATACCTCTCTTTGAAGAGTCAGCATAAAAATGAGGTTCTTTTCTTTCGCCTCGGTGATTTTTATGAAATGTTTTTCGAGGATGCTCAGGAAGTTTCTCGTCTTTTAAATCTTACCCTCACGCACAGAGGAACAGCTCCCATGTGCGGAATTCCTTTTCATGCAGCTAAAATTTATATAGCCCGGCTTTTGCGTCTTGGTAAAAAAATCGTTGTTTGTGAGCAGATTGGCGACCCAAAAGCAAAAGGTCTTACAGAACGAAAGGTTGTTGAAACTATAACTCCGGGAACTGCCGTAGAATCCGAATATCTTGAAGGAAATACAAATAATTATCTTGCAGCTCTTTGTGTTACCCACGGAATGGCAGGTTTTTCATTTATCGATGTAACAACCGCTTCATTTTCTGCAACTTCCTGGCATGCGTCAGAAATGGAAGAAAATTTTCCAAAGGAACTTGGACGCTGTTCTCCGCGTGAAATATTGCTTCCTCAGTCCCTGAAAAATAACGAAATTATTCAGCAGGCTTTGAATATGTATCCAAGTCTTGCCGTTTCCTATTATCCGGATTGGGATTTTAATTCTGAACTTTCGTATCGAATTTTAACTTCTCAGTTTAAAACGCAGAATTTAAAAGCTTTTAATCTTGAGCAGAATTCTCCTGAAGTTGCGCCGGCAGGGTTCCTTCTCGATTATTTAAACAAGACTACTAATTCTGTTGTTCCTCATATAAAAGAAATTTCTGTTTATAAGGATTCTCAGTATCTTATTCTTGATGATTCAAGCCGGCGTAACTTGGAAATAATTTCGAATTTGCGGGATGGAACTCAGGAATTTACACTGTTCGATTGCGTAAATTATGCAAGAACTGCGATGGGAAATCGAAAAATCAGAAAATCTCTGCTCTTTCCTCTTACGGATTTGAATAAAATTAAAGAACGGGAAAAGCATATTGAATCTTTTGTGATTCACCGCGAGCTTTTAAAAAATGTGCAGGAAAAACTTTCTTCCGTTCTCGATATTGAACGACTTTCTTCCAGAGTTGCTATGGACAGAGCTCATGCAAAAGATTTAAAAGCTTTGCAGCACAGCCTTTCTGCCTGTCTTTTGATTAGAAATCTGGTTTCTGATTTTGATTTTAACTTCGAAGATGAAGAAAACGCTGTTCAGATAATCGATTTAATTGCTTCTTCAATTGATGATGATCCTGCAACTTCTTTGACTGAAGGTCGTTTGATTAAAGACGGCTGGTCGGAAGAACTTGATCATTGGCGAAAGGTTCACGACGATTTTGACGGAATCTTGGCCGAATACGAAACAGAAGAGCGGAATAAAACCGGAATCGCAAACTTAAAAATTAAATATACAAACGCTTACGGATATTTTATTGAAATAAGCCGTGGAAAGCTTGACCGCGTCCCAGAAGATTTTATTATGAGGCGTGCACTTGTAAACGGCGAACGCTATACAACGGCTCGGCTTCAGGAGCTTGAACACGAACTTACGGAAGCCGGTACAAAAATCCTTGAATTAGAGCGGGATTTGTTTGTTGAGGTTCGTACAAAGCTTCACGATTTTGTTCCGTATCTTATGCAGCTTGCAGATGAAATAGCCTGTGTAGATTTTGCTGCATCTTTTGCGCAGGCTGCAATTGTTCATAATTGGGTAAAACCGGAAATGAACGACAGTCTTTCATTTTCTGTTCAGGAAGGAAGACATCCTGTTGTTGAAAAACATCTTCCAAATGGTGAATTTGTTCCAAATGATTTGAGTATTTCTTCAGACGAAGCGACTTCTGTTTGCTTTGGTTTGATTACTGGACCAAATATGGCCGGAAAATCTACTTATCTCAGACAGAATGCATTGATTGCCTTGCTTGCACAGACCGGTTCATTTGTTCCTGCAACTCGGGCAAAAATTGGACTTGTTGATAGAATCTTTTGCCGCGTTGGTGCCAGCGATAATCTTGCCCGTGGAGAATCAACCTTCCTTGTTGAAATGACTGAAACTGCAAATATTTTGCGGACAGCGACAAAAAAATCCCTTGTAATTATGGATGAAGTAGGGCGCGGAACTTCCACAGAAGACGGGCTTTCAATTGCCTGGGCTGTAAGCGAATACCTTTTGGATAAATTGCAGTGCCGAACCTTGTTTGCAACCCATTATCATGAACTTACCCGCATGGAAAATCCAAAATTAAAGCTTCTTTGCATGGATGTTTTGCAGCAGGGTGAAAAAGTTACTTTCTTAAGAAAAATAAAAGAAGGTGCCAGTGAAAACTCTTATGGAATTCATGTTGCAAAACTTGCAGGAATTCCCGATTCTGTCATAAAACGCGCTTCTCAAATTCTTGATCATTTGCAGAAAAAAGCTTCGGATTCAGAAGAAGAATTTAAAATTCCCGAAAAAAAT
>CAMHIV010000128.1 GCA_946185185.1 uncultured Treponema sp.
CGGTATTTAAGATATTTATCTGCCTCTACAGGAGGCACTTTTTCTTCGTTTTCAGATGGTGGTGCCGACTTAGGTTCTTCTGCGGAAGGTTCCGGAACTTTCTTTTCTGCTGGAATCATTGTACCAGACTGAATTGTAGGAGCTGCTTTTGAATCAACTTCGATAAAATCAGGGATGTTAATAAGGAAGATTTCACCCTTGTGGTCACCGATTAAAGCGCGCTTTCCGGTTTTATCAAGTTTTACAGAGGTAATGATTCCGCTTTTTAATGGTGGCAGGGACCCCAGATATATTTTATTTTTAATATCTATGTAATCCAAGCCGTTATTTTCGTTGATTACAGCAAGATAATTACCTTTTATATCCAGATCGTAGTCAATTATATTTGCACTTACTTTGATTACAGTAAGATTTTTTGCATCTACTTTGCCGCTGTTTTCATGAAGGATGTCTCGTATACCGATTGTATCCTTTTCCAAAGGATAAATAATTTTATCTCCGTCAAAAATAATTTTCTGATTCTTGCGGCTGTAAAAATTGAATCCGGCAATCATTTTGTAGGTATTTACATCCCAGACATAAGCCATACCCGTCTGCGTACCGGTAACAAGATATTTTCCATCGTCACTAAAACTCAAGGTATAAACAGGACTTCGCACACCTTTTATTACTTTTTCAGAAAATTCATTCTTCAAAACCTGATGCTGGCGCAAAAGATGAATGTCACCAAAGCTGTCTCCAAAGGCTATATGGTTTCCGTTCTGGCTGAAAGCTGCTCCGTATATTTTTCCATTATAATCGTAGCCGCTTACGGTAAACATTTCGTTGTACGGACTATCCCAGAAATACATTCCACCGTCATCAGTCTGTGCAATTACCTTATCTTTTCCGTTTGCAGAAGAAATAAAACGGGTTTTTATAAACTTTTCACCTGGAGAATTCAAAGTTTTTTCGATGCTGAAGCGGGTTGTATCACGGATTACAAGTTTTTTATTTTCAATGTACATGAAGTTTGAATCATTATTCCCCCATTCAAGTCCATATACAGAATCAGGAGTTACGATAATCGGCATAGGATATTCTTTGGCAGACAAAATCTGCATCACGCCGAATAAAACAAGCGGCAAAAGAGAGAAAATCCTTTGTTTTCTAAGTAAATTAAAATTCAATAAACCCTGCCTGATATCGCAAAAATGACAATATCCCGTTTACCTTATCGGCAATATCTGCATGAATCTTTACTGAAACAGGTTCACTAAACTGCTGATTTTGTATATTGTAAAATAAGAACGGAGTTTTGCAATGAAAAAAATTATTTCCTTTTTAACGATAACATTTACACTATCCAGCTTATGGGCCTTTGACCTTCCAAACAAGACATTTCCAGAATTCAATGGTTATCTTGAAGACATAACAGATGAACTTGAAACATTTTTACCGGAAAACACTACAATGCTTTCCATTCAACCGGATGCATTTATCGGAAAGTTTTTTCCAAGTATTCCCCCTCGCTTTACTGCCGGTTTAAGTTTTGCAGGCACATTGATTGATACGGAAACCTTTTCTGACAATCTTGAATCGATGTCAAAAAGCATTGTAGATGCATTGCCGGAAGATTTTAAAACTGTAATCAATTTTTCTATTCCGCAGAAGATTTTTCTTCCAACAGCAGCAGCCTCATTCCGAATCGGAGGAGTTTTACTTCCATTTGATGCAGGTATTTACGCAATTACAACAACAGATAAGCTTATAAATGATGTTTCCTTTGACGATTATAAGTTCAACGCAAACTACACCTGCATCGGCGCCGACATCCGCTACGCACTTCTTGAAGGCGGAATTCTGCTTCCAAAAGTTTCTGTGGGCGCAGGTTACATATGGTCTCAATTCAATGCCGGTCTTGAAATGGAAAAAACACTCTTCAATACGGAATACGGAATCGGAAAACTTAACGGCGATATGAATGTAAACCTTTCCGGCCACACAGTTTACGCACAGGCTCAGGTTTCAAAAAGGATTCTTCTTTTTACACCTTTTGCAGGACTTAAAGCTTTTGCAACTGTTTACAATTCTGACGTGGACTGGAAAATTACAACATCAGGACTCTTTGTAAATCTGAACGAAAAAGACAGTTATTCCACTTCAAATGATTTTGACAAGATTTACTATCAATTCTACACAGGTTGTGGAATCCAGCTTGCGATTTTGCAGGTTTCATTAAACGGCGCATACAATTTTTCGAATAAAAAGCTGAGCGCAGGACTTGCAGTAAATGTAAAAATATAAATCGTTGAATGTCGAGTTTATGGATTTGCATTTAAATTGGCTCCCAGTTGCAAAACGATGATGTAAAAACGTGTGCTAGCACACTACACGCTGTTCATGTCAGGGGAACTTATAAAATCGTCGCTCTCGCGACGGCCATAAACAGAGTATTTTTAATCATCGCCTCGCTCCTTTGCGCCAATTTTAATATTATTCCTTCGAAACTCGATATTCAACTTTTATAAATAGCAAAAAAATACCCGCGGGTGTTCGAACCTGCGGGTGTTTTGTTTACCTAGTTATTGTATTAGCGCTTTAGGCTCAATACTGTTTCCAGAAGTGTATCGGCTGTCTGGATGGTTTTTGAGTTGGCCTGGAAGCCGCGCTGGGTTACGATCATGTCGGTCATCTGTTCTGAAAGGTCTACGTTTGACATTTCGAGTGCACCGGCAAGAAGGCTACCCTTTCCTGCAACACCTGATTCACCGATGTTTGCCTGACCAGAGTTATTTGTTTCAACGTAAGTGTTGTCTCCGGCTTTTTCAAGACCGCGGTCGTTGGCAAAAGTTGCAAGTGCAAGCTGACCGATTACTCGGTTTGTACCGTTTGAATATACGCCTGTGATTGTTCCGCTTGAGTCAATCTTGAAGTTATCAAGGTAACCCAATGTGTAACCGTCCTGGCTGTATGCTTTTGTTGTAGACTTTGAAGCAGACTGAGTAATTGTATTTTTCATGCTGCCGATTGTTCCAAGATTCAAATTGAATGTCTGACGGTATGGATTTCCGTTTTCATCTGCATTTGCATTTGGAACTGTAAAGCTTGTCTGAAGTACGATTTCTCCGGATTCATTCGAAATATTTCCAGCTGTATCTGTTACGCTTGCAAGCTGACCGTAGTTATCAAAGTTTACGATGAATGTATTCTGAACGCCGTCTGTTGTACCAAGACCAATACGAGTCTGTGTAAAATCAGCGTTATCTGCATCGACTGTTACAGTTGCCTGCCATGAGTTTGGAACTCCTGGAACTTTTGTAAATGAAACAGAAAGAAGGTGTTCGTTTCCAAAGCTGTCGTAAATTTTCTGTTCTGTTCCCCAGGTTCCTTTTGCAACATCACTTGCGCTGGCACCTTCCTGAATTTCAGGGGTATTTTTGTTCAAGTTACAGGCATAGAGAACGTTTGCTGTTTCTCTTGCAGGGTCTTTTGAACCAACTGGAATTACAAGATCAGTTGGAGTTGCTGCAGTCTGAACAATCTGTTCGCCGTTCAAATCGCGAGCCATCCATCCCTGAACACGCATACCGTTGGCAGGGTTTACCAATGTACCGTCGCGGTCAAGACCAAACACACCGTTTCGAGTATAGAATGATTCATCGCCGTTTTTTACAATAAAGAAACCGTTTCCCTGAATTGCAACGTCAGTTCCAACTCCAGTTGACTGAAGGTTTCCCTGAGTAAAAACCTGTTCAATTGTAGAAATTGTCATACCAAGACCAACGTCCTTAGGGTTTACACCACCAAGTTCTTCAGTCGGTTTGGCAGCTCCGGCTACCTGCTGGCTGATCATGTCCTGAAAATTTACACGACCGCGTTTAAAACCAGTTGTGTTTACGTTCGAAATGTTGTTTCCGATTACGTCCATTCGTGTCTGATGATTCTGCAAACCTGAAACACCAGAATAAAGTGATCTCATCATATATCTTTACCCCTGCTTTATTTACTTAGTTATATACAGCCTTGATTTTATTCAAGTCGTAAAACATTCCGTTTACCATTACCTGAGGATTTGCCCCAAAGCTGGTTGCTTCTACAACACCCTGAGTAGTTGTGTCACCAATGTCCAAATCAACTGTTTTTCCCAGAGTACTGGCTGCCTGACCTGCATTAATCATTGCGGCCATCTTGTTGAAAGATTCATTCATGTTAGTCATCTGTTCCAAAGAACTGAACTGAGCCATCTGACTGATGAACTGAGTATCTTCCATAGGACTTGTTGGATCCTGATTTGTAAGCTGTGTAATAAGAAGCTTAAGAAAGTCATCTTTACCCAACTGCTGAGAAGGTATTCTTCCTGATGCGTTTAAAGTTTTGTTGAAATTGTTTACTTCGTTTTCAATCGCAAACTTTTCGCTGGAAGTCAAGGTTGAATTAACCGTATTCATTTCCATAATCATTCTCCAAAATTAAGCTACGATATTCACAGAACTTCTTGGGGCAAATGTTGCAGTTTCTTCAAGCTGAACAAAATCATCCCCGGAATCTGTAAAATCTCCGTATGCTCTTGCCATATTGTAGGTGGCAGCAGGATTTTCCTGCTTTCCATCTGAGCTATTCTGGGAAGCGTCCTGACCTGCAAAGGCAAGATCAAAGCTGGCATTTTCAAAGCCACTTTCCATAAAAGCCTGCCTTAGGCTGTCAGCGCTTTCCTTAAAGGCGTTGAATGCTTCTTGAGATGCAACCACGATACGCCCCGTAATATTCTTATCGGAAATCTGAAGGTCGACTTTAACATTTCCTAAATTTTCTGGTTTCAAAATAAGTTTGATTGAACCAACATCGTTATCACGAAGAACAATGCTTCCGGCTTTTACAAATTCCGAGGCATTCTGCTGAATCTGATTAGAAAGCATTGCCTGAAAATTTGAACCCTGAGCACTTGCAGTCTGATCACTTGAAGAAGTTACATTCTGAATAACATTTTCCGGAACTTCCATAGTAAGTTCAGCATGATTTCCGTCAAATTTTACATCAGAAACTTTGAGTTCTGTTTTGCCGTCGATTTTTTCATCCGCATTTTTTTCTGATTCCGGAGCTTCTGAACGGAAATCCTTTACAATGATTTTTCCGTCTTTATCGAATGCAAATGTTTTTGCTTTTTCATGAGAAGATTCTTCTGCTTCCGAAATGGATTCCGTATCAAAAATATTTTCGCTAATTTGGCTCAAATCGCTGAAATCAGAATTTTCCTGGGCTTTGAGCATATTATCGCTGGCGGTCAAAGCTGCAAACAAAGCTGCATCATCGTTTTCTGTAAGATTTTTAATATCTTCAAGAGAAACGGCATCTTCCTCTTCTTTTGAAGAAGCAAGTTTTTTTGTATTTTTCAATGCTTCTGTAAGTTCTTCACCCGAAAGCTCTGTTACACGATTTTTTAGCACAGGTTCAGGAACATTTTCTTCTTCCGAAGATGTTTTTGAAACTTTTTCCAGAATAAAATTTTCAAAAAGAACACTTGAATCTGTTTTATTTTCAGATTTTTCGGTTACATCTTTTACAGAAACGGCTTTTTCTTCTGAAACTACTTCTTTGCTTTCTTGAAGCTCAGAAACTTTTTCTGCAGTTTTATTTTCTGCATCCGGATTTCTTGAATATTCAGTTTTTTCCTGCGAAACATTTTTAGAATCAACAGGTTTTTCAACAGATTTTTCTTTCTGCGAAGACAAAATCATTTCTTCAAAGGATTTTTTTGGCGCAGAATAAACTTCCGGCTGAGAAGAATTTAACTGAGGGGAAATAGTTTTTAGTGCTGTAAAATCAATCTGCTGGTTTACTGCAGGTGACTGCATGGCATTCCTCCAATGTAAGCACAAAAAGAATGCCAGGGATTTGAAAGACTAGTTCAGGGATTCTGGCTTACTCAGCATTTTACGCTGAATTTCCGCAGCCCGTTCAGCAGGCATAAGGGAAAGCCAGTAAGAACCCATGGAAGAAGTTCCGTTACGGGCGGCAAGTTCTTCTACCTTGCGGAGTACGTCAATAACTGTCTGATCGTCCATAGCAAGAAGAATATTTACCGAAGCCTGAGGAGGCATACCGTTCAAGTTCGATGCAATCTGTTCTATGTTTACATTTTTATCATCGTACTGTTTTACGGTTTGGTTAAATGTTTTTTCTCGGTCTTCCTGAGATTTTTCGCGGTTAGAAAGCTCATTTGCAATCTGCTCGTTTAGTTTTTCTTTTACAGCAATATCTTCTTCACGACGGTCAAGTTCCTGCTTTTGAATTTCGATTGATTCAAGCTGTTTATTGATTCTGTCTTGATCAAGATCTGCAACTATAGGAGCAGTTGAAGTGGCTGTAACAGAAGTCTGAGGAGTCTTTCCAAGTGCTTTGTACAAAGGTGCAAAAACAGTGCGGACATGCATTACGCCCAGGTAGTCAAACCATAAAAGACCACCTAAAATCATAATGATAATCAGCATCAAGAGAACTA
>CAMHIV010000129.1 GCA_946185185.1 uncultured Treponema sp.
CAAAATTGCGAAATCTTTTTAAAGCCGCAAATGACAAATTTAATGCAGGACTTTTTGCAACAGACAGCTTCCTTGATTCTCTCAACGTGCAGGATAAAACACTTTGCACAATTATAAATGAACTTTACTATCCTATATGCCAGTACGAATTTTCTGTTCTGCCGGTAGAGATTTTAGGTTCAATCTACGAACAGTTTTTAGGAAAGATTATTCGCTTTACAAGAAAGACTAAAAGCGGTCACAGTGTAGAAATAATCGAAAAGCCCGAAGTGCAAAAAGCTGGAGGAGTTTATTATACTCCACCTTACATCGTTAAATATATCGTAAAACAAACTATAGGCAAAAAAATTGAAGGAAAGACTCCTGAAGAAATTTCGAAGATGCGTTTTGTTGATCCCGCATGTGGAAGTGGAAGTTTCTTAATCGGAGCGTATCAGTATTTGCTCGACTGGCATTTGGAGTATTACACATCAAATAAAGTAAAGTATGAAAAGCAAAATAAAATATATAAAGATTCCATTACACAAGATTACAAATTAAGTATAGAAGAAAAGCGTGCAATTTTGCTAAACAACATTTATGGCGTAGATATTGACGCTCAGGCTGTTGAAGTTACAAAACTCTCGTTGTTTTTAAAGCTTCTTGAAAATGAAGGACGCAGCCTTGGAAAAAATGGACAGACACAACTTTTTAGAAGCTCCGACATGCAAACAAAAATTCTTCCTAGCATGATGAACAACATTAAATGCGGCAACAGTCTTATCGCAAGCGACTATTACGCTGATAAAAATCTCTTGGACTTTGGAATTGCAGACCAACGCAAAGTAAACGCATTTGATTGGGAAAAACAGTTTGAACAGATATTTGCAAACGGCGGTTTTGACTGCGTGATTGGGAATCCACCGTATTTCAATATCCAGACAATGGGAGCTAAAAATCCAGAAGTTGATTATATTAAGTCAAAATATTCTGAAGTTTGGCAGGACAAAAGCGATATTTTATTCTATTTTTTCTATAAAGCAATACAAATTTCAAAAGACAGTATTGGGTTTATCATTTCCAATGCATTTTTGTTCAGCGACAAAGCACAAAAACTTCGTGCAAAAATTCTTTCTGATGGAAGACTTAGGCATATAATAAATTTTGAGGAGTTTATGGTTTTTAATGCAGGAATTACAACTTGCATTTCGCTTTTTGACAGGAGTAAAAAATCTTTTACAGCAAAGGTCCTAAAAGGCAAAAATCATTCTGAAAATGATGTTACCGAATATATTAACAACGAAAAAAATTCTTTTTCTGTGAAGCTAAAAGACGGGGAACCATTCGCTTTGGTTGATTCAAAAATTGATGCATTAAATATAAAAATTGACGGAAATCATAAAATCCTTTCTGAGATTTGCGTTCTTGGCAAAGGAATGGAAACCGCTGCCGATAGCGTATTTCTATTTAATGAATATCCAAAACAATTTCCGAAAGAATATATAAAAGAGCGTGTTACAGGGAAAAATATGGACAGTTACATAATTTATCCTGAGCATATTTACGTACTGTATTTTGAAGATGCAGAAGAATTCAAAGATTTGCCAGAGTCAATTCAGGATTATCTGAAAGAAAATAAAAAAATTTTAAGTGACAGAGCAACAGTAAAAAACGAAGGTCGTGTTTGGTGGAGATATTCTCGCCCTATGCACAAAGAATTTTATCATCTTCCAAAACTATATTGTAGCCGCCGAGCTTTCAAAAACACTTTTTGCTATGATGATAGTTTTGACTACCTTGGCTTTTCTAATATGACTGTTATTTTTGAAACAAATCCTGATTTCAATATAAAATATATTCTTACTTTGCTAAATTCATCTGTTCTTAATTGGCGCTATAAATCAATTGGGAAACAGACCGGTGGTGGCAGCTTTGAATATTTTCCGAATGGAGTTGGTAAACTTCCTATTCCATCAATTTCAAAAGAGCAACAAGAACCTCTTGTCAAACTTGCCGACCAGATGCTCGCGGCAAAAAAGCAGCTTGCCACATTCAAAGGCAGTGATTCTGACCGTAAGTTTTTGGAAGAACGAATTAGGCTCATCGATTCTCAAATCAATTCTGCCGTCTACAAACTATACGGATTGACAAAAGAAGAAATCACCGTTGTGGAAGGAAAATAGAATTATTTGCGGGAATAAAAGAAAAAGCTGCATTAAGGACGCATTGGAAACAAAAGTCTCAATCTCCATCCTGCTTTATTTTATGTTTGTCAATTTTATAAACATATATCGTATGAGGCTTTGTTTCTCCTGTGAATTCTGCTATTCCCACCGGGATATCATAGTCCCATGAAAATTGAGATACTTTTTTATATTCAAGACTTTTTATTTTTCTTCCTTGACTTTCCAAAAGATAGCATTTAGAAAAATCCACCGAAGGAAAAACAACTCCCTGCTCATTTTCAAGGGCAGCCGCCTGTTCTGGAGAACTGATAATAAGCCATGCCAGACCGAGCACTTCCCGTTCGGAGTATACTTCATATTCCTCATACAATTTCACTTTTCTATTTCTAAACAAATCAAAAAACAGAATTGCAGGCAGCAGCGCAAACAAAACAATCAGAATCTTTTTTTTCATAGAATTTCTCCATAAACTTAATTATCATCGCTTAGCTTCATATAAATTTCGTTTACTTTTTCTTCGCAACGTTTTTTGTTTTCTTCTTCCAGAAAATCATAAATATGAGGATTATTTATCAGCAGACATAAACTTATAAATTCTTTGGATGTTAAATCTTTATAGTTTTTTGAAAAATAAAATTCAGATGCATTTTTAAGACCATATAGTTGATTTCCGAAGTAAGCGTTAGAAAATACATAATTGTAGCACAGCTTGTAATCAATATTTTTCATTACATATCTTTTAGTTGCAAGATCAATTATTTGGTATTCCATTGATGTATCGCCTAAATTTCTAATGTCACAATATTTTCCAATGTAGATATTCGCAGTGCTTAATGCAATATTATTTCTGGTTGAAAGCGCATCATTTATGAGAAAATGGTAATTATGAAATTCCGGATTCATATGTTCATATAAGACAAGGCATGCAATTTTTATCTGCTCGTCTGATAACGAAATATCCGTATCATTCATCAGTTTGTTTTTGTCAACTTTTATTTCTTTTGATTTTACGAAAAGATTTAGTCCGATATAAACAACAATGAGCAAAGATGAAATTATTAGAGGGTATTTTATTATTTTTATAAACAAATTCTGTCTTTTCATTTTTCACCTCAATACAGCAATTATTTCTTTTCTCAGCTCATACTCTTCGGAATCCAGAGGATATGTCAATTTCTTCTATTTCAAAGTTCCGCCGTGAAAAACACATTCGTAAACTTTTGTTTCGTTCAGATAGATTTCTTCAAAACCCTGGAACCAGTTGAAGTCGCCGGTTACGCCGCATTTGTACGTGAACTCGCCGGACTGATAAATTTCCGGTCCACGGTAAGGCATTTTTTTGTCCGCATGACGAAGAGCCTCTTTTAGAAAATCTCCGTTCTGGCCAACTATGTCCCATTTCATATCTACATATGGATTTTCATTTTTTTTGATTTTTTTGCATTTGTATTTGCGTACCAAAGAAAGATAGCATTTATTATCTGCCTTTACTTGTACAGGAACACCGTCAATTTCGAGGCTTTCTACAAGAAGAACATAGTCAACATCCGCTTGAAAATATTTCTTTTGTCCCTCTCTTTGAGGGTATGGAATTTTAAAAGAAACAAAAGTTTCCTCTCTTTGCTGGGGATAAATATGCGTTATATCTTCTGCATTGCAGGATATCATAGTCCATATCAAAACAAAAAAAACTGCTATTTTTTTAGTCATTCTACAATCTCCATTTTCTTGTTTTCCTATTCTGCAAATCTTTTATGATCCAAGCAATTACTTTCCATATTATATACTTGTTAATTAAGGATGACAATGCTCATTTAACTGCGACCATTTCGGTATCTGGGGGTGACATTTGTGCTGAAAGTGTGGTAAATTTGAAAGAGCAATCTCACGAGGATATGCCTGCTATGTTCAGGACTTGTATCGGCATTACGAGCTTAAGGGGGAGCGTGAAAAAGCAGAAGAATGGCTTGCTTACGGACTTGAACATGAAGACATGTGGTCCATGTGCTATATGTATGCGTTTCGGAAAAATGAAATGAGCGGAGCGGATGCCGAGGAGTTGAAAAAGAAGATTACCAAACATAAGGAGCACGAACAAGTTTTTTATGTGTCTGAAATATACGGCATAGAATGGGATGAGTAAAACAAAAGTCCAACCAGTTGTTGAAATATACGTCTGGGGGAAATGCGAAAAATGAAAGATGATATTATTTTTAAGAATTATACGGACAGTGATTATGAGGCATTATGTAATTTTCTTATTGCCTTAAATGAAAATGATGACGGCCATATTAACTGGAATTGGGCGCGGCTTGAGTGGATGGTAGAGCACCCGGAATTTGATAAGAGCCTGAAGAATTCTATCGGTCTCTGGATTGCGGACGATAAAATCGTAGGGGCTGCAATCTACGACATGTATTTTGGCGAGGGCTTTTGCGGAGTGCTCCCGGAGCATAAGGATTTATATCCGCCCGTTGTGGAATATGCTTGCAAGGAGCTTAAAGATGATTCCGGATTCAGACTTGCTGTCTGTGATGAAAACACCGATGAGGCAGAAGCGGTAAAGAGCCTTGGATTTGCAATTTCGGATCAGGATGAAACCATAATGGAAAAAATCCTTGACGATGATTTCAAAACAGAACTTCCAGGCGGACTGATTTTTTTTTCCCCGGATCCTGTGGATGACGCTTATGACATCCAGTGGCTTTTCTGGCAAGGATTTGATCATGGCGGGGACAAAGCCGAATTTGAGCGGGAAGAAGAAATCGTTCCAAGAGTCAGAAAACATTTTAACAGGGATTTAGGCGTTGCTGCGGTGAATGAAAAAGGAGAAATGGTTGCATGCTGCCTGCTCTGGTATATGGCAGGAACAGATTATGCTTATGTTGAGCCTGTCTGCACTATCCCTGCATACAGAGGAAAAGGTGTCGCAAAAGCCGTAATCTTTGAAGCGCTTAGCAGAGCCAAAAAACTTGGAGCGAACAGAGCTTACGTGATTTCCGACATGGAATTCTATGAGAAGCTTGGATTCAGGAAAAAGCATCATTATACATTTTTCTGGAAGAATGATAATCGTTAATTAGTGACAATGTTGATTTCCATAGCGGAGTTATATTGGAGGTATGACCAATGGAAAAAAATTATTTCAGCGCAAAAGTGAATTGCAATATACGAATCAGGAACGCGAAATTTTATCTGGCTGCCATGCTGATGATTTTCATTTCTTTCAAGGCGTTTTCCCAGAAAAACATGTACCGCTAT
This sequence comes from uncultured Treponema sp., assembly GCA_946185185.1. Taxonomy (GTDB): domain Bacteria; phylum Spirochaetota; class Spirochaetia; order Treponematales; family Treponemataceae; genus Treponema_D. The sequence continues at coordinate 5,427 of CAMHIV010000129.1, forward strand.
TTTCCCGAAAACACATTTGAAAATCATTCCATTTACGAGCGTTATTCAAATATCCTTGACAAGCTGGATCCAGAGTCCATAAAAAATTTGTCGGCTGGTGAAAATGCCGTAAGATTCATAAAGATTAATGAGCCGTACTATTATGTGATAAAAATCATGTGGACTGAAAAAGATTTATCCATGGAATTTACTGAAGAGAATGAGTTTAAAAACCTGTGTGAATCAGGGAAACTTGACATTACAAGGGAATCGCTGAATGAAATCTTACGCTTGATTGAGAAAGGAAAGTTCTATGAAATGAAAAGCGATGTTGACAACAGCGACTTGACCGAAGGATATATGCAGCTGATTGAAACGAACATCAACGGAAAATACAAGGCGGTTGAAAGATGGCAGCCGGAAAGCGGGACATTTTATTCCATAGGGGAAAACATATTTGCCCTTTACAAAGGCGAGGATATAACAGCGAAAAAGGACAGTTGGAATTACAAAATTAAAAAAACAGGCACATCTTCAAAAAAGGAACCATCAAAAGAAAAGAATGAAAAAACTAAGAACAGGGGATTGTAATTTCGGATTATAAAATATTTCACTAGATTTTATTTGGTAAAAGAGTGCTGTAAAATTAACGGAGTTTATTAATGAAAAAAATATTTATACCAATTTTATTTGCAGGAATTTTATGCTTCTTTTTTTCATCATGCATTACACGGAAAATAATGCTTTATGATGGATATTACATAAAGGCAAATATGATTTCAGAAAACTGTTCTTTGTATTCCTGCAACGGCGAATTATTATTGCCTCACATTGGAGAATGGATGGAAACCGAGAGGTACATATACGGATACGGAGATGGAAAAGAATATAAGTGCTATATATTTGACAAAACTAATTTGAATCATAAACTTTTTTATTCAACCGAAGAATTTTATGATGAATTGAAAATTCTAGATTTAAAATATAATATGACAGAAGCCAAAGATCTTATTTA
>CAMHIV010000130.1 GCA_946185185.1 uncultured Treponema sp.
TAAGTATGGGTGTTGGTGAAGCTCTCACAAATAAGAAACTCCTTGATGCCGCAGTTGCTGACTTGACACAGATTACAGGTCAGAAAGCTGTTAAAACAAGAGCAAAAAAGAGTATCGCTAACTTTAAGTTGCGTGAGGGCAATGAAGTTGGAGCAATGGTAACATTGCGCGGAACAATTATGTATGAATTCTTGGACCGCCTTATTAACGTTGCACTTCCTCGTGTAAAGGATTTCCGCGGTATCAAAGCAACTGGTTTTGATGGACACGGAAATTTTTCTCTTGGTATTACAGAACAGATTATCTTCCCGGAAATCGACTTTGATAAAATCACAAAGATTGCCGGTATGAATATTACTGTTGTAACTAGTGCAAAGACTGATGCTGAAGCAAAAGCTTTGCTTGCCAAGTTTAATATGCCATTCCGTAAGTAGAGTGAGGGATACATGGCTAAGAAATCATTGATCATTAAAGCCGCTCGCAAACAGAAGTATGAGACACGCGAATATAATCGCTGTCAGCTTTGCGGTCGTCCACGTGGATATTTGCGTAAGTATAAGATGTGTCGTATCTGCTTCCGTAAATTAGCAAGTGAAGGCCTTCTTCCAGGCGTCACAAAATCATCTTGGTAGAGTGGTAGGAGAATAAAATGAGTGCATCAGATCCAGTAGCAGACATGCTCACTAAGGTTCGCAATGCGGCTGTAGCCCGCCACGAAAAAGTAGATATTCCTGCTTCAAAATTGAAGCTCGAAATCGTAAAGATTTTGAAAACTGAAGGATATATCAAAAACTTTAAAAAGGTTCAGGAAGAAGGACATTCAATTATCCGCATCATCCTGAAGTATGATGACAGCAATAACCCTGTAATCCATGGTGCTAAGAAAATTTCTACACCTGGTCGTCGTGTTTATTCTGGCTATAAAGATTTGCCACGTGTTTATAACGGATACGGTACAGTCATCGTTTCAACTTCTGCTGGTGTAACAACTGGTAAGAAAGCTTCTGAAAAGATGGTTGGTGGCGAATTAATTTGCTCTATCTGGTAATTAGGAGGAAGAAATGTCAAAGATTGGTAAACTTCCTGTAGCAATTCCAGCTGGAGTAACTGTTACAGTTGCAAACAATGTTGTAACAGTAAAAGGTCCAAAGGGTGAACTTAAACAGGATTTCGCTTCTGACGTTAAGGTTGAAGTAAAAGATAATGAAGTGCTTGTAGCTTTGTCTAATAACTCAAAACAGGCAAATGCATTCCACGGTCTTTATCGAAACCTTATTAATAACATGGTTGTTGGTGTAACAACTGGATTTTCAAAGACTTTGGTAATTACTGGTGTAGGTTACCGTGCTGAAGTTCAGGGTAAAACTCTTATGTTGAACCTTGGTTTCTCTAACGATATCTTCGTAGCAATTCCAGAAGGTCTTACAGTTACTGCAGATGCTCAGGGTAAAGTTTCTATTTCTGGTATCAACAAGCAGGAAGTTGGTGAATTCAGTGCTCAGATTCGTAAGCTCAGATTGCCTGAACCTTACAAAGGAAAGGGTATCCGCTATGAAACTGAAGTTATCAGACGCAAAGTCGGTAAGACTGGTGTTAAATAAGGATAGGCGCTATGTTTAAGAAACTTAATGATAAAGACAGAAAACGCCTTCACAGAAAGATTCACATTCGTAAGAGTGTTTACGGTACTGCAGAACGTCCAAGAATGACTGTTACTCGCAGTAACAAGAATATTTCTGTTCAGGTTATTGATGATGATGAGGGTAAAACTCTTGCTTCTATCTCTACATTGGAGAAAGAATTCGAAGCTCTTAAGGCTAATACTGACGGAGCAAAGAAACTTGGTGAAGCTTTAGGTGCACGCCTTAAGGATAAGAAAATTACAAAAGTAGTTTTCGACCGCAATGGTTACCTTTATCACGGTGTTGTAAAAGCCCTTGCAGACGGTGCTCGTAGTGCCGGAATTGAGTTCTAGGAGTTAAAATGGAACGCAAGAATTTTGATAAAGAACCAAGAGAGAAGGAGTTTGTTGAAAAACTCGTTACTCTTAACAGAACATCAAAAACTGTAAAGGGTGGTCGCCGCATGGCTTTCTCTGCTCTCACAGTTGTTGGTGATCAGAAAGGTCGTGTTGGATACGGATTTGGTAAAGCTAATGATGTATCTGAAGCAATCAAGAAGAGTATTGAAAAAGCAAAGAGAAATCTTGTTACAATGTCAATGAAAAATGGTACTTTGCCACATGAAATCATTGGTAAGTACAAAAGCTCTTCAGTACTTCTTAAACCAGCTTGTGCCGGTACAGGAATCAAAGCTGGTGGTGCAGTACGTTCAGTAATGGATGCAGTTGGAATTACAGACGTAATTTCTAAGTCTTTGGGTTCAAGTTCATCTGTAAACGTAGTACGCGCAACATTCAATGCAATCGAAAATCTTATGGATGCAAAGAAAGTTGCTGCTGCTCGTGGTAAGACACTTGACGAATTGTGGGGTTAATTATGGCTAAGAAGGTTAAGATTACTCTTGAAAGAAGTACAATCGGTCAGAAGCCAGCTAAAGTTGCCACAGTTCGCAGCCTTGGATTGAGAAAGCTTCACTCTTCTGTAGTGCAGGAAGAAACAGATGCAATCAAAGGTATGATCGCTTCTGTTTCTCACCTTGTAAAAGTTGAGGAGGTAAAATAATGTCTGATTACAATCCAGTACTTAGCGCACCAAGAGGTGCAAATAAAAAGCCAAAGCGTGTTGGTCGTGGTTCATCTTCTGGACTCGGTACAACAGCTGGTAAAGGTAATAAAGGTCAGCAGTCTCGCACAGGAACTGGTGTTCCATATGTAGGATTTGAAGGTGGCCAGATGCCTCTTTACAGACGTATCGCTCACAAGGGATTCTCTAACTATCCTTTCAAGAAAGAATATGTTTGTATTAATGTAGATCAGCTTGAAGCAAAATTTGCAGATGGTGAAACTGTTGATAAGACTTCTCTTATCGCAAAGGGATTCATTTCTGCAAAAGCTTCTACTCTTGTAAAAGTTCTTGGTAATGGCGACATTACAAAGAAACTTACAGTTGATGTTGATAAGGTTTCTGAATCAGCAAAAGCTAAGATTGAAAAAGCAGGTGGATCTGTAAAGGTTGCAGCTGCTGAAGAATCTAAATAAGTTAACGGAGTAGAGGCATGGCAAGCAATCCTGTAATTAATATGTTTAAAGTTAAAGAACTTAGAAGTCGTTTGTTCTTCACTTTGGTTGTATTGGCTGTTTTCCGTTTGGGAAGCGTTCTTACAATCCCTGGAATCGACGCAAACGTTCTTTTTAAGTACTTTAATGATTTGGCATCACAGAATAAGAATGCGTTTGCAAGTTATATGGACTTCTTTGTTGGTGGCGCATTCTCTAACTTCTCAATTTTCATGTTGGGAGTAATGCCTTACATTTCTACACAGATTATTATGCAGCTTGCTGTGATTATTTTCCCTTCTCTGAAACGTGTAGTTCAGGAAGACGGCGGTCAGCGAAAACTCGCTACATGGACAAGAACTGGTACAATTTTTGTATGTCTTCTTCAGTCTTATGCAGTTACAGTTTACGCTGGCAGCATTCCTGGCTGCATCTTGCTTGATCCTCGCTGGAAGTTTAATGCTTTGGCAATGCTTACAGTAACAACAGGATCAATGGTAACGGTTTGGTTAGGTGACCAGATTACTGCTCGCGGTATTGGTAATGGTATCTCTATGATGATCTTTGCCGGTATCGTAGCACGTTTGCCAAATGCAATAGTAGAACTTGCAAAAAAAGTATCTGATGGCGAAATCCAGTTTGTTTTCGTTATTGTTGTTCTTCTTATGTGGGTTGTTATCATTGCATTGGTAATTTACGAAGAGGCCGGGGAAAGAAAAATCCCTGTGCACTATGCTAAACGTGTTGTTGGAAGAAAAATGTATGGCGGACAGAATACTTACATTCCGTTCAAAATCAATCCTTCTAATGTAATTCCGTTGATTTTTGCATCGTCTCTTCTTACTTTACCACTTCAGCTTGTATCAATGATTGGAAATAACCAGGATTCTGCTAGGTGGGTTGCAAAGCTTTCTGCAGCACTCACACCAAACGGGCTCTGGTACAATGTTTTGCTGGTAGTTTTGATTGTTTTCTTTGCTTATTTCTATACACAGGTAACTTTGAATCCTGTTGAAATTGCAAAAAATATTCGTGAAAACGGTGGATCTATTCCAGGTGTTCGAACGGACAAAACAGAAGAATATCTTCAGAAAATATTGAACAGACTTGTTTTGCCGGGTTCTTTGTTCTTGGCATTTATTGCAATTGTGCCAACAATTATCCAGAACTTGTTCAAGTTCCCACAGTCAATTTCTATGTTGATGGGTGGTACTTCATTAATCATCATGATTGGTGTTGATTTGGATACTATGAGCCAGGTAGAAGCTCTTCTTAAAATGCATCATCAGGATGGATTGACAAAGAAGGGTAAAATTAGATCTCGAAATTTGTAAAAATTTAAGATTTAGTAGTAGATAAAGATTGGGAATATGTGATATATTACTTCTCACCGAATTGTCTCTCATTGCGAGGTGCTAGGATTCGGTGAGAATGTTTATTCTCAGGAGGTCTTATATGAAAGTACGAACCAGTGTAAAACCTATCTGTGACAAGTGTAAGGTAATCAAAAGAAACGGTGTAATCCGTATCATTTGTACAAACCCTAAACACAAGCAGAGACAGGGATAAGGAGTAACAGATGGCTCGAGTAGCGGGAGTTGATATCCCAAACAAACACTTAAGTATTGCTTTAACTTACATTTATGGTATTGGCCGTACATTAGCTATGAAGATTTGTGAAGAAGCTAAGCTTGATCCAAATAAGATGGCTAATGATCTTACTCAGGACGAAATTGGTTTAATTCGTGAAGTAATCGAAAAGAACTACAAGATTGAAGGTCGTCTTCGTTCTGAAATCGGTCTTAATTTGAAACGCCTGATTGATATTGGCTGCTATCGTGGTCAGCGTCATCGCAAAGGTCTTCCAGTTCGTGGACAGAGAACTCGTACTAACTCTCGTACACGTAAGGGTAAGAAGAAGACAGTTGCTAACAAGAAGAAGTAAGGCGGAGGAATTCGATGGCTACAGCTAAAAAGCGAAAGGAAAAGAAGAGCGTTTACGAAGGTAATGTTTACATTCAGGCAACGTTTAATAATACTATCGTAACTATCACAGACATCAATGGTAATGCCTTGTCTTGGGCATCGTCTGGTGGTCTTGGTTTCCGCGGTGCTAAAAAGTCTACCCCATTTGCAGCTCAGACTGTTGCAGAAACAGCTGTTCAGAAGGCACAGGGATATGGCTTGCGTGAAGTTCACGTTTACATCAAAGGACCTGGAATGGGTCGTGAAAACGCTATCCGTTCTTTGGGTGCTATGGGATTGAGAGTAAAATCTATTCATGATGTAACTCCTATTCCACACAACGGATGTCGTCCACGCAAAACACGCCGTATGTAGGAAGTCGTGCTTAGGCACGGTAGTGATCCTGTCTGCCGGATAAATGGTGGACATATATTAATCGTAAGATTGATAACGAAGGAAGGGACAATTAATTGTTCCATATAGAGGAGTTCTGATGGCTCGCAAAAATCTGCTTAAAGGTTTTAAGAAACCAAAGGGTATAACTTTTGAGCATCTTGAGACTAATCCGAATTACGGTAAATTTACAGCTTATCCTTTTGAAACAGGGTTTGGTACAACAGTAGGTAATACTTTGCGCCGAGTTTTGCTTTCATCAATTCAGGGTTATGCAATTACATCTATCCGCATTACTTCTTATGATGCTGATAATGTTCCGCATGTAATTTCCAGTGAATTTGAAGCAATTCCTCATGTTTCTGAAGATACATTAGAAATAATCAATAGTCTGAAACAGATTCGTTTGCGACTTCCTAATGACACTGAAGAAGATACAATTCTTTATGAATTCAAGGGTCCTGGTGTTGTTAAGAGTGATGATTTTGCTAAAGAGAACCAGGTTGAAGTCATGACTAAAGATATGACTGTCTTTACAATGATGGAAGGTGCTCGTTTGGATGTTGAGATTCAGATTGATCTTGGCAGAGGCTATGTTCCTGCTGAAGTAAACGAACATTACATTGAAGTTGTTGGTACAATTTCTATGGATGCAATTTTTACTCCAGTTCCAAAAGTAAAATATGCAATCGAACCATGCCGCGTAGGTCAGCGCAATGACTATGATAAGCTTGTTCTTGAAATTTGGACAGATGGAACAATTGCACCAGAAGATGCATTAGCAGAAGCTGCAAAGATTGCTAAAGATCATTTCTCAATCTTTGTAAACTTTAATG
>CAMHIV010000131.1 GCA_946185185.1 uncultured Treponema sp.
ACACACTGGTAATCAATACGCCACCCGATATTCTTTTCTCGGGCATGAAAACGGTAACTCCACCAGGTATATTTTTTTTCTTCCTTGCAGAATTCACGAAAGGTATCTACATAGCCGGAGGCAGTAAACTTATCCATCCAGGCTCGTTCTTCCGGAAGATAACCGGCATTATGTTCATTTGATTTTGGATTTGCAAGGTCGATTGGTTTATGAGCAATATTATAATCTCCACAGAGGACAATATTAAAACCATCTTTTACAAGCTCATCACATTTTTTCAGCATTGCATCGCAGAATGCAAGTTTGTAATCCAGTCTGGCACCTGCATCCTGACTATTAGGAAAGTAAGCCGAAATCACAGCAGTTTTTCCAAATTTAGCAATAGTAACGCGGCCTTCATTATCAAAATCAGGATTACCCATATTCTCAATGCTATCCGGCTTTAATCTGGAATAAATTGCAGTCCCTGAATAACCGGGTTTAACTGCACTAGAAAAATAAGTGTAGTAAGTCTGACCGTCCGTAGTTACGGGATTTTTTAATTCTTCCGAAAGCTGTTCAGGTTTAGCTTTTGTTTCCTGAATACAAATTACATCTGCTCCAGAAGAAGAAACCCAATCAACAAAACCTTTTTTTTCTACGGCTCGGATACCGTTTACATTCCATGAGATGATTTTCATAGGAATAGTTTAGCAGAAACAGGGAGAATGATAAATAAGGCGCAAAAGGGGACGGTTTTGGCATTCCAGTCAGTGGTTTTGCCGTTACAGTCGCAGACTTCCTGTCTGCTCCTTCCACGGCGCCTCCGTTCGTTTGAGGTCACCTCCTGTGACCTCATCGTAAAAAATACTGCGCCACTGCTCGCATTTTTTACGACCACTCACTACGTTTCAAAACCTGCAGATTAATTCATCAGTAAAAACTTTGTTAAAACAAAAAACCTCTAGATTTCTCTAGAGGTTTAAGCGGCTGCTGCAGGTTTTGAACCTGCGACACATGGATTAACAGTCCATTGCTCTACCAGCTGAGCTAAGCAACCATTCATTCTTGCGAATGTGATAGTAATATATACTTTTGCTCACATAGTGTCAACTGGTTATGGACTATTTTTTCACATTTTCTTAATTTTTTTCCAAGATAAATTCTACTCGACGGTTCTTCCAGTTGTTGTCTTTATCTTTGTAATCAACAACAAGTTCTGTACCACCCTTTCCTTCTGTTGAAAGTCTTGCAGCAGCAACACCTTTCTTTACAAGGTAGTCTTTTACATATTCAGCACGCTTTCCAGAAAGAGGAATAAGAGCTGGTCCCCAGAGTTTTGGATTATCTTCGGTTTCTTCGGCTTCGTTGTCAGTAAGACGATTAGCATGACCAACAACTGTAACGCGGTAATCCTTAAATTTATTCAAAATATCGGCAACACGCTTGAGAACGCGTTCGTTATTTGCTGCAATTTCCGGATCAATACCGTTGCTGACTTCATTCTTTGTCTTGAAGTCGGCGTTGTCACTACGGAAGATAATAGAAGGAACTGCCATCTTAAGTACATCGCCGTCACGGATAACAAGAACATCAACCTGAATTGTACCGTTTACAGTACTTGTCATTCCAAGTGTGTCTGTAACAGTGAAAACATACGGATAATCTGTTGCCGACTGAACGCGTTCTGCAAATCCCCGTGCATTCTTCTGAGTATTACTTAAACCGTCCCAAATGATTCGTTCTGTAATTGCAGAAGAACCTGATGTCTGCCAGAAAACTTTATCCTTTGGATCTTTGATTACAAACGACCATGATTTAAACATAGCCTTTGAAGAACCAGTAAGTTTGATAAACAAATCATCATCCGTTCCATCGTTATCAGGGCTGAAATATTCCGGAGCAGTTCTCACAGAAAGCTGTGGTGGAATTGCAGTACAAATAAACGGTGCAGAAACAGAATTTACCTTGTTTCCTTTTTTATAAACAACATCCAGAGTTCCAGTGAATGTTCCTTCTGCAACAGCGCCGTCAGCTGTAAGTCCATCCCACACAACAGTTGAAGGGAGATTTGGGCTATCCTTTTCTGACCAGCTTCGAACAGAAGTTCCGTTTTCACTACGAATATCAAAATGCCATGAAAGAATTCCATCTGGAACTGACGCTCTGATATCAAATTTCTGTGTATCGAATTTTGAATCTCCGTTTGGAGAAATTCCTTCTTCCTCTGCAGTGATATAAATCTTTGTTTCCCGGCTGTCGAGAGTAAGATTATTCAATGTTGTTTTGAAAGAGTTTCCTGCATCGTCAGTCGAAGAAATTACGATTGAATAAACGCCGTCAGCAACTTTGTTTCCGTTTTCATCAGAACCATCCCATGCAAATTCATCTTTTGCCGAAGTTCTGACTTTTCCACGCCAGTTGAAGGTTTTAACGGTCTTTCCAGCTGCAGAAACAACCTCTGCCTTCCAGAGTTTTTCATCTGTACACTTTGTAATTGAAACAGGAATATTATTCTGAACAGAAGCGCCATCAAGACTGAATACAGACCATGGAGCCGAAGCTTCAAGATATGGAGCAACTGTATCAAGTTCGAATCCCTGAGTTTTTACAGAAGCAGAAGAACCATTTGTAGAAGTAATTGCAAGAGCGGCTGTATAAATGCCGTCTTTGCAAACGATTCCTGTATCATCTTTACCATCCCAAACAAATGAAGAAGGCAAATTGCTAGTTCCGGCAAAAGTTTTTACATTCTTTCCGGCTGAATCTTTGATTTCAAGTTTATATTCAGAAATTCCGGATACATCCTTCAATACCGGCTGGAAAGTAATAGTGTCTTTTACTTTATTTCCATTTGGACTGAAAGCAGCATCACTTGCAGAAAGCAAAATTGAAGCTTCTTTTGTATCGAGTGTAAAATCATCTGCGCTTACAACCACGCCTTTATTTCCGGCAAGGTCGACTGCAGAAAGTTCAAAACGATATTTTCCATCCTGTGCAAGACGGCCAGATGATTCAAAACCGCTCCAAACAAGAGTTTCAGGAAGATACTGACCAAAATTGTACTCGCGCACTGTAGCCCCGGAATCTGCATTTATAATTCTACCCTTCCATGCAGGAACAGCGGCAAATTTTCCACTTGTTTCATCAAGCATAGAAATTGTAACATCAGGTTTTCCGGCACCACCAAATATTTTGTTTGAAATACCAATCTGTGCAGAAGGTTTTGTAGTATCCATAATGAATTCAGGAGAACGCAACTCAGCAGGTACATAACCGTTCAAATAAGAAGCATTTACGAATGCCTGATATTTTCCCTGAGGAATAAGTTTTCCAGAATCATCTGTTCCGTCAAACACAATTTCTTCCGGCGGAAGTGATGATTTTTCCTGATTATATTCTCTGAAAATCTTTCCACTAGAATCCTTGATTAAAACTGACCATGAAACAAGCTTATTTCCAGAATCTTCTTTTGGAACCGGAATTGTGATTTCAAAAGTAATATTTTTAAGTTCTGAATCTGTTTTAGGTGAAAAATATCGGCTGCCCAAAAGTTTAATATTTGTAGCAGGTTTTTCAGCAGAATAGATGATATTCGAAATCGAAGCATTTGAAGTATTTCCGGCACGGTCAACTGCACTGATTTCGTAGCTGTAAACGCCATCCTGAACCTGATGATTCAAATCATCTGAACCATTCCATTTGAAATTCTGAGGTTCACTGTCTGACCAATTAAAAGTGCGGACTACATTTCCAAGTGTATTTTTGAAAATACCAGTCCATTTATCTTCTTTTGAACCGGTCTGGCGAATAAGCAAATCAGCTTTTGCACCTTCACCAAAAATCTTATCAGAAGGATTTGATAAAGTTATTACAGGAGCCTTTGTATCTACTACAACGGCAAATTTTTCTGTTTTACCTTCGTTATCTTTGTCATCTCGGGCAACAAAATAGTAATAGTATGTTCCATCCGGAGCATATTCACCATTATCCATGGCACCATTCCAGATTACCGAAGGAGGAATTTCTGCGCCCTTTTTTGGAGTTGCAAGCTGCTTAATAAAGCCCTTTACATTAACGCGGGTAGGAAGCGCAACTTTATTTCCGATAGTTCGAACAACATTTCCTTTTTCGTCTTCAACAACGAGTTCCCAGGATTTTACAAAATGTTTATCAGAAATCTTTAATGGAATTTCCAGTTGATCCTGAACACCATCGTTGTTAGGTGAAATGTACTTAGTTTCCCCGATTGCCGAAAATGGCATAAAAATCGAAAGGGAAAATAAAACTGTAAATAATCGCCTGTTTTTCATTTTTTCTCCAACATTGTTTTATTCTTTAGTTGCCCCAAATCTGAATTGACGGAGCTTCTTCATCCGGCTGACCAAATTTGAAATTTGCACCGGCAGAAATTGCATGGATATCTTCATAAAGATTCTGATAAGCAGTAGAAACTGTTAAATCGCTCTTATCCCAGCCCTTGTCCTTCATAAAACCAGACTTTCCTGTATCAAGAGTGAGTTTGTAGCCAAATCCGATTGCAGGACTTGTATGAGTAATGCTTTCTTTTGAAAGTTCATTGATATCAAGTGTGTAAGATGCACGAAGATAGAAAGAATCTTTTATTGTCATCTGATAACCGAAATCAAAGATTGGAAGATATGCATGAACAAGTGTAAAATCCGCAGAAACTCCACCTTTCATAGAATCTGTTTCAAACACGGTGAATGCTCCACCTGTACGAATTGTAAGGAAGCCAGGGAATTCATCAGAATTATTATCGCCGTCAAAGTGATCGATGAGATTTTCCATATCATAAATAGCATTAAACGGCCATACAAAATATTTTACAAATCCAAGATCATCCCAGTACTTTTCGCGGTCATTCTGTTCAAGACCATGCTTTGTTCCGCCAATCTGTTTTCCAAGTCCAAGAAGAGAAGCTCCAATTCGGAAATCCTTCATAAATCCAAGTTTTTCCATTCTCCAGAGTGCACCGATTTCTGCACCACAAGACCAGTCTCCGCCGTCGCTGAAAAGGTATCCACCGTAAACATTTGCACCAACACTAATGTTTTCAGTAACTTCCTTTGAAAGACCTCCTCTTACAGAAATCGAATTTCCTAAATCCATTTCCTTTACATTAGAAGATACGCCCTGAACAAGACCTGTAATTACAAACATATTCATAGGAATAACGATACCTGTTTCAAACGCAGCTCCACTGCCGACAAGAGCAGTTACACCCAAATCAATCTGAGGACGATCTTCAAAAGCTGTTAAGGCAGGATTAAAACAAATTGAACCCGGCTGTGCAGAAAAAATTCCGCCGCCCGCAGCAGAAGATGCTGAAGAAAGCTGAAACGGACTTGTAAGGTTATTTAAAAGCTGTCCGCCAGCAGGTGGATTGTAAGCAAATGATGTGGCTGCAAGAGAAATTAAAGCCGCAAACAAAACCAATTTTTTCATAGTTTTACTCCAAAAAAATATTTTATATCTATTATATACCATTGTTATATGCTTTAACAATCTTCAACTTGACAGCCGAATGTTTTTTATTAAAATTAACTTATGGCAAAAGAATCAAAGGGTGGATTTTTATCAAATCTTCTGGCATATCTTTTTAATTCAGGAGACGCCGACGCTGATAAGCGCAGACAATTAAAAACTTTCAAAATCGAAATTTAAGAATTTTTACAAATACAGCGGAAACGAAATTCTTCCTGGACTTGGAAAACAATTCTACGACATTTACAAAGCAGTTTATCCTGTGCAGGTTATGTTTAATTCAGTTCAGAATCAGGCAATGCTCAAGCACAAGGTAATAACCTATTCTCTTCCGGAAAATATCCGCGAGCTCGCAGATTCATTGACAGAAGAAAACATTAATGCACTTGCAAAAGAAATTCCGATTGAAAAACTTAGTTCGCAGGCTTCCGAACGGCTTTCGACCTTCAGTGACTTTTTTACTCTTGAAAAAATCACCGAAATTGACAACCTCTACAAACAGCTCAGCGCTCTAAAAACAATTTCAACATACGATTATTATTTCTTCCTCAAAAAGTTTGATAAATCATTGCGGGAAGGAAACTTTTCTGCAGCACCGCATTTTGAAAAAGTAAATGCAGAATACCTTGCAGATGACCTCAAGGATTTTACAGAAGCTGTCTGGGAATTCAATTTTGAAGCAGACTGGACAAATCTTTTCAAATTCTTAAAGGACTTCAAAGGTTCTGAACCGATTTCCCTTGGTCTCTGGAAAAGAATTGTTGCCCGTCTTCAGGCAATAAGACTTTCCGGAGCTTTTGAAATGGTAATTCAATTGGCTTCATCTAACCCGGCATATATTCCAAACATTCAGAATTCTACCGC
>CAMHIV010000132.1 GCA_946185185.1 uncultured Treponema sp.
GCTTATAAACCCTGAAAATATAAATTACTTTTCACAAAACACGATTTATGAACTGTATGCGCAAATTCCTGCAAAAATAGTTTATCGGGAAGTTTTGCTGATTGTTCTGTTCGGCATTATAGCTCCATTGTGGGCCAGCTGGAGGGCAAGTAACAATGTTTTGAATATGAGTGTTGCGGAGGTTTTGCACGATGAGTGATATTGTAAAAATAAATGGTTTGGAAAAAACTTATTCCACAGGAAGCGAATCTCTCACAATATTAAAAAATCTTGATTTTAATGTGGAAGAAGGCAGCAAAACTGTAATCATAGGACAAAGCGGAAGCGGAAAAAGTACTCTTTTAAACATAATTGGAAGTATCGATACTGCTACAAAAGGAACTGTCATTGCGGGCCCGTGGAATGTAACATCTCTTACAGAAGCAGAAATGGCGGAGTATCGCTCTAATTTTCTTGGGCTTGTGTTTCAGTTTCATTATCTATTGAAGGATTTTACAGCTCTGGAAAATGTATACATGGCAAGTTATATGGCTGGCAAATCCAAAAAACAGTCTATCGAAAGAGCAAAGGCACTTCTTGAAGATGTCGGGCTTGCAGAAAGAATGAATCACCTTCCAAGTGAACTTTCTGGCGGGGAACGACAGCGTGTTGCTGTTGCCCGGGCTCTAATCAATGATCCGTCTTTGATTCTTGCTGACGAACCGACAGGAAATCTTGACCCTGCAAATTCGGTTTTAATAAGTAATCTGCTTTTTTCTATGGCGGATAAATATAAAAAAACTCTCATACTTGTTACTCACGATATAAAACTTGCAGAAAAAGGTTCTGTCCGATATACAATCAAAAACGGGCAGATTGAAAAGGTCGGAGAATAAAATGACATTTAAATCATCTGCCTTATTTGCATTCCGACTGATGTTTCCTCGAAGCGCAAAAAAATCTTCTGCAAGGCGCAGCATTTTTGGCGCTGTTTTGTGCATAGGAATCAGTCTTGTTCCGCTTGTTCTTGTAATGTCTTTTTCAGACGGAATGATTAACGGAATGACTCAGCGAATAATCGGGCTTTCAACCGGCGAATTAAAGTCTGTAGTTCGTTCTTCTGCAAAAGCCGCTTCTTCTTTTGAATCTCTTTCTGAGTATGGGAAAATTCTTTCTCAGATAGATGGAATTCAGGATGTTTTTTTGCAAGTTGAATGTGAAGGGCTTGCGAGCGGTAAAAAAAGCAGAATTGGTGTTGCTGTTCGAGCCGTTGAAAATGATATCTTTGAGCGGAATGCAGACTTTGCTTCCCTGTTGAAGGTAAAAGCCGGAAGTATTGAACAATTTAAATCTGCAAAAAAAACAGCCGTTATCGGTGAAAAGGTTTCCGAACTTCTGGAACTGTCTCCTGGAGATAAAATAAGGTTGATTCTTACAAAAACTCTTCCTAATGGAGCCGTCTCTCCGGTTACTCAGGTTTTTACGGTTTCTGCAGTTGTTTCTTCAGGCTATCAGGAACTGGATTCCATGTGGGTGTTCATTCCGATTGAGCAGTCTTTTTCTGTGCTTCCAAAAGCTTCTTCTCTTTATTCGGTTATGATCAGAACTGTCGATGGTGTAAATGCCGACCTTGCAAAAATCCGTGAAAACTGTGAAGCGAATTCTTATGGAATTGCGCGGGTTTATGCCTGGTTTCATTTGAACCGCAATCAGCTTCAGAATTTTTCTTCTACAAAAGTTATGCTCACCTTTATCATGCTTTTGATTGTTCTTGTGGCATCCGTAAATATTTCTTCGGCTCTGGTAATGCTGGTTATGGAACGCCGAAAAGAAATTGCAATTCTAAAAAGCATCGGCGGTTCTGCCTCGGGAATTACCGTTTCATTTTTGATTGCCGGCATTTCCTGTGGTTTTGCCGGTACCTTAATCGGACTTCCTGTTGGGATTCTTTGCGCAGTAAATTCAAATCAGATTGTTTCTGCCGTTGAGCATTGCGTAAACTTTTTTTCAAAAATGCTGTTTATTCTTTCGGGGCATTCACTTGCTTCTTTTGAAAATATTCAGCTTTTGAATCCGGCTTATTATTTGACAGAAATACCAATTTCGATTCCTTACGGGGAACTTTTTATGATTGCAAGTTCTGTTCTCTTGCTTTCTCTTGTAGTTTCAGTTGTTCCTGCAATCAAAGCGGGGCGTGAAAGTCCTTTGGAAACATTCAGGAAGGCATAATGGTTTGTGATTTGTGCAAAAAAAATGAAGCCGTAATCTTTTTGGAATCAATAAGCAAGAACGGCAAACGAAAAATCAATTTGTGTACAGCCTGTGCCATGTCCAGAGGAATTCAGGCTCCTGTTTCTACTCAAAATGCGCAGAATCTTGCAGCGGTGTTCAAAGAAATCGAAGAAAAAGAAGCTGCTTTGGATGTAAATTCAAAACGGTTGTGTCCTGTCTGCGGAAAAAGCCTTTTTGCCATCTTAAAAACAGGAATGGCTGGCTGTCCGGAATGTTATGAAGTTTTTAAGCAGGATATTCTTGAAAATTTAAAGACCCATGGAATTACAGGGCCTTATTCGGGGTCTATGCCTTCAAGGCTTTCCGGCTTTCGAAATTCTCTTACAGACCGCGCAGATTTGCAGGCAAAACTCGATGAAGCCGTTCGAAGTGAAAATTACGAAAAGGCTGCTGTTTACAGAGATTTTTTAAAGGCCCTTGAACGTGGCTCTGTTCAGGACGGACAGGAAGGTGAATCTTATGAATGACGAAGAAAAAGGACTTCCCTGGTATGCCTGCGAAGGTCGTGATTTAGACGTTATCAATTCTTCCCGGGTTCGCCTTTCCAGAAATCTTGCAAATTTTCCATTTCCAGAATTTTTTCACGGTGATGATGCATTTAGAGTACAGACTCTGGTATTTGATTCTTTTTCTCAATTACAATCCAGGGAAGAAGATTTGCATTTTCATGCGGTTGAAACTTCCACCCTTGAAAAAAATAGCCGGGAGCTATTAGAAGAACGGGGAGCTTTAAAAGCCCTTCCAAAAGTGCTGCGCACAGAAGTTTTGCCGGAAACGGGTCTTGTTATGACTCTGGACGGCTGCTCTTCAACAACCGTTAATAACCGGGATCATGTAAGAATCTCTGGTTTTAAAAGCGGGCTTTCCGTCCGCGAGTGTTTTGATTTGTGCTCAAGAATTGACCGGGGCTTGCAGAAAAGTCTTCAGTTTGCAGCGTCCTGGGATTTTGGTTTTCTTACAGCCTGTTTAAAAGATGCCGGAAGTGGTATGAAGCTTTCTGCCAGAATTCATATTCCGGGAAGCCTTAGAACAGGAAAACTTTCTGTTATTACTGAAATTGCATCAAAGGCTAAGCTAAAGCTTTCGCCGGCATTTTCTCTTATTTCCCAGGGAAGTGTTGCGGGAAACTTTTTTGTATTGGAATCAACCTCTTGTCTGAATGGAACAGAATTAAGCCAGATTGCAGATTTTGAAGCAACCTGCGTGTTAATTGCAGAAACAGAACGCAAGATTTTGAAGGAATTTGCCGAAAATAAAAGGACGTTGATTCGAAATTCTGTTATCAGAGCCTATTCAATTGCAAGATTCAGTCTATTGATTTCGTTCAAAGAAGCGGTTGATATAATTTCTGATATTAAAACCGGCCTAAATTTAGGTCTTTTAAGCGGAATTGAAAATTCAATGTTGTGCGGACTTTTATTCAGGGTTCAGCCGGCTCATCTTTCATATCTGCTTGAAAGTGGTGATTTTTCTTTTGAGGAAGATATTCGCGCCGATAAGCGTGCGATGATAGATCGGTTACGAGCCTTGATTTTGCAGGAAGCATTTGAAAAAATCTCTCTGGGGAATCTATGAAAAAATTTTCTACACGGGCTTCAAGACTTGTATATGCATTGAGTCAGGATGAAGCAAGAAAGTCTGAAAGCTCTCAGGTTTTGCCTGAGCATCTTATTCTTGCGATGATAAAAAATGGAGAAGGTTTAGGGTATGAAACCTTAAAATTTCTTCGTTTGAATGTACTTACTTTTCAGCTTGCTCTTGAAACTTCCCTGGTAAAATTATCTGACCACATTTTGATTGATGCTGATGAAATTCCTGCAGGACGCAGAATAAATAACCTTGTGGGCATTGCTGAATTAGAAGCTTCTTCCCTAAAAAATCCGTACATAGGTACCGAGCACATAATGCTTGCTGCTATTCGCGAAAGTGACAGCCTTGTTTCAAATTATTTTAATTCTGCATCAATTCCTCTTTCAAAAGTGAGGGAGGCTGTTCGCGAAGTTCAGAAAACTCATGAATCTTCGTATATGGAACGGGTTTCAAAAGATCTTGCCGCAAATACGATTTCCAGTTTATTTGGAAAAGATTCTCTTTCAGAATTTGCTTCCTTCCTGAAAGGCGCCGATATTAGCGAGCCAAAATCTAATCCAGCTCCTAAAAATGAAAAAAAGAACGATCCGTCTTTTCTTGCAGAATTTAGCCGCGACATTACAAATCTTGCGCGGGAAAATAGAATTGATCCGGTTGTTGGTCGCGAAAAGGAAATCAAGCGTCTTATTCAGGTTTTAAGCCGCCGTACAAAAAATAATCCAGTCCTTGTTGGTGATCCTGGTGTTGGTAAAACTGCTGTGGTTGAAGGTCTTGCCTGGTATATTGCAAAGGGGAATGTTCCTTGTGGACTTTTGAGAAAGCGTGTACTCACACTGGATCTTGCAGCCCTGATTGCAGGTACAAAATATCGCGGTGAATTTGAAGACCGCATGAAGCGCATGATGAAGGAAGTTCGTGAAGACGGCAATATCATTTTGTTTATCGATGAACTTCATACAATAATCGGTGCCGGCGGTCCGGAAGGGCAGATGGATGCTTCAAATATGCTGAAACCTGCCTTGAGCCGCGGAGAAATCCAGATTATTGGTGCTACAACTACAAAAGAATATTCCCGCTATATTGAAAAAGATTCTGCTTTGGAACGCCGTTTCCAGAAAATTATGGTGGAAGAACCTTCTGATGAAGATTGTATTGAAATTTTGAACGGAATAAAGGGACAGTATGAATCATTCCACGGAATTATTTACGATGATGATGTAATTCCGATGATTGTAAAGCTTTCCCGCCGTTATATTCCTGAAAGAAGCCTTCCTGACAAGGCTATTGATATTCTTGATGAAGCCGGTGCTGAAAAGAAAATTCTTGAAGAAAACAAACCTCATGAACTGGTTGAACTTGAAGAACAGATTTCCCGACTTGCCGAAGAAAAGAAAAAGCTTGTGAGTATGCAGGAATATGAAAATGCAGCTCTCATCCGTGATCAGGTTGTTGCCTTAAAACGAAAGTTCGAGCTTATAGAAAATAACTGGGCACAGAATTCTGACTTTAAAAAGGAACATGTTACAACTTACGATATCTGTACAATAATTGGCGCAATGACAGGAATTCCTGTAAGTCAGCTTGATACTGCAGAAACTTCACGTCTTGTTCATATGGAAGACGAGATGCATAAAACCGTAATCGGTCAGGATGAAGCCGTACATCTGATTTCCGGTGCAATTCGAAGAAGCAGGGCAGGTATTTCTTCACCAAAGCACCCGATTGGTTCGTTTATATTCCTTGGACCGACCGGCGTTGGTAAAACTCAGCTTGCAAAGGCTCTTGCAAAATTTTTATTTGGTTCAGAAGATTTGTTAATTCGAATTGATATGTCTGACTATATGGAAAAGCATAATGCCAGCCGCCTTGTTGGAGCTCCTCCGGGATACATTGGCTACGAAGATGGCGGTGTTCTTACAGAACAGATTCGCAGGCATCCGTATTCAGTTGTTCTTCTCGATGAAATTGAAAAAGCTCATCCGGATGTGTTTAATCTTTTGCTCCAGCTCCTTGAAGAAGGTGAATTAAGCGACAGTCAGGGACATACTGTAAATTTCCGGAATACCGTTATTATCATGACAAGTAATGCCGGTGCAAGGGAAATCAGTTTTGATGGTAGAGTAGGGTTTAATTCTTCTGTTCAGGAAATTCTTCCTTACGAAGAAATTCGAAGTAATGCAATGACGGAACTGAAAAAGCTTTTAAGCCCTGAGCTTATAAATCGAATCGATGACATAATAGTTTTTGAACCTCTTTCTAAAAAGCAGATTTCAAGTATTCTGGATATTCAGCTGGAAGATTTGAGTTCACGGCTTAAAGAGAAAGGTATGAGCCTTAAGCTTTCTCCAAAGGCTCGTGATTATCTTGTTACAAACGGATATGAACCTTCAATGGGTGCAAGACCAATGCGCCGTCTGATTCAAA
>CAMHIV010000133.1 GCA_946185185.1 uncultured Treponema sp.
CGACAGGCGGTTTTGGAGACCGCTGCTCTACCAGCTGAACTACTGCCCTATATATTAAATCACTTGGCCGAAGCCAAATGAAAAATATAAAATTTTAAAAAGCTTATTTAGCCTTTGTTTCTTTGTGCAATGTGTGCTTGCGGTCAAATGGACAATACTTGTTCAATTCAAGTTTGCCAGTAATGTTCTTGCGGTTTTTGTAAGTTGTATAGTTCTTACGTTTGCATTCAGAACACTGTAAAGCGATGATTTCTACCGCACCCTTCTTCTTACTTGCCATTTCTATACTCCTAAAAGATTTAATTTAGCTTAAATCTCAGCTGTTAAAAGCCCCCGTGCGGGTTTGAACCGCAGACCTCAGCCTTACCATGGCTGCGCTCTACCAACTGAGCTACAAGGGCGTTACCGCACCCTATAAACCTAAGACAATGCGTTCTAAAAATATATATAAGTAGCCCTTTTGTGTCAATTGAATTTTGCCGAATTTTCATAAAAATTCTAGTTTTTTAATGGTCATTGTGCTAACATTGAACAACTTTAATGGAGGCTTTGCATGAATATAGACATGTTGATTGACGGTATTCTTGATTCTTATGACCGCTTTGGAGGAATTAACCGTTCAGAAGGTGAAAATTTTCCTAACCGCGAAAACGTAATCAAAGTTTTGGGTGAACTGCAATGCCTTATCTTCCCGGGATTCAAAACCGCAGAAAGTATTAAACCGGAAAACATAAGATACATAACCGGCCAGCGCGTAAATAATATTATTGCAATTTTGACTGCAGAAATTCAGAAGGCTCTGGTATACACCGTAAAATGCAATGCCTGCAAAAACAGTTCGATTAAAAATCCAAACTGCCTGAAACTTGCTGAACAGACAAGCCTTTCTCTTATAGAAGAAATTCCACTTATCCGCGAAAAATTGATGCTGGATGTCCAGGCAATTTTTAAGGGTGATCCTGCAGCAAGAAGCAACGAAGAAGTAATTCTTTCGTACCCGGGATTACAGGCAATTACCGTTTACAGAATTGCTCACTTTTTATACGAAGCCGGCGTTCCAATTGTTCCACGAATTATGAGCGAATACATTCACGGGCGCACTGGAATTGATATTAACCCTGGTGCAAAAATTGGCTCTTCATTCTTTATTGACCACGGAACCGGAATCGTAATCGGTGAAACTTCTGTAATCGGAAACAATGTTAAGATTTACCAGGGCGTTACACTCGGCGCACTGAGCGTAAAAAAAGAACTGATGGACAAAAAACGCCATCCTACTATTGAAGACGATGTTACAATCTATGCAGGAGCAACAATTCTTGGCGGCGCAACGGTTATTGGAAAAGGTTCTGTAATTGGTGGTAACACCTGGGTAACAGAAAGCGTACCCGCAGGAACAAAGCTTATAATCAACCGACAGTAAGTTTAACCAAAAATTGATTTTATAAGAGAAGAAATATCCCGAACCTGAAGAACGCCGGGATGTTTTTCGGCAGAATAAATGTGAGTAAAGCCTAAACTTTCGGCAGTTTTTGCACGAGGCTTTATTTTTGAAACTGCACGAATTTCTCCGGCAAGACTTAATTCACCAAAAATCGCTGTACCAACCGGGACAGGAATATCCGTGCGGGCAGAATACATTGCAACTGCAAGAGCGGCATCTACAGCACTTTCGCTAAGACGGATTCCACCGGCAACATTTATATAAATATCCTGACCAAGAAATTTAATGCCGGCGCGTTTTTCTAGAATTGCTGCAATGCGACTGACACGGGCAGAATCAATTTTATCGCTGAAAACTCTGGAAATCGCCGCTTTTGCAGGGGCGGTAAGAGCCTGAATTTCTACAAGAAAAACCCGGTTTCCTTCAAAAACTGCAGCACATGCAACACCGGCAGGCTGAATATCCCGTCGCTCAGAAAGGAACATCATAGCAGGATTCAAAACCGGCTCCAAACCTTTTTCTGTCATGTTAAAAATTCCAAGTTCGTCGACAGAACCAAATCGATTTTTCTGCGCATGAAGGAACCTTACATCATCAGTATTGCGTTCAAAAGAAATTACTGTATCAACCATGTGCTCAAGAGTTTTAGGCCCCGCAATCGTTCCTTCTTTTGTAACATGAGCCGTCATAATTAAAACTGAATCACGATTTTTTACCCAGCTTACTAGTTCGTTTGCACAATATTTAAGCTGATTTACAGAGCCGGGAACAAGTCCTGCTTCTGCAGAATACACTGTTTGAATTGAATCTATAATTACCAGAATCGGATTAATTTTATCAAGTGCATCCAGAACATCTTCCAAACGCATAGTGCATAAAACTTCGATTCCTTTGCATTCGAGAGAAAGACGGTCTGCGCGTTCTTTTATCTGAGCTGCAGATTCTTCGCCGGAAATGTAAAGTATTTTTCCAGGGAACACCGAAGCCATTTTTGAAGCAGTTTGAATTAAAAGTGTGGACTTTCCAATTCCAGGCTCCCCGCCAATCATTATTGCAGAACGACGAGTCGCACCACCGCCAAGAACGCGGTCAAATTCCGGAATACCGGTTGAATATCTGGAAGAACCTTGAGAAGAAACGGAATCCAGCGGAACCGGTTTTGATTTTTCACTGACTGCGTTTCCGCGGCCGGCAGGCGAAACAGAAGCGGAATCAACAATACATTCTTCCATGCAGTTCCACTCACCGCATTCCGGACAACGACCGAGCCAGCGGGGTTGGGAGTAACCGCAGTTAGAGCATTTATATACTATTGTTCCGTTTTTTTTCGCCATATACGCCTCTTACTATATAACAAGGGAAAATGAATATTTCTGAATTTTAGAAAAGATTTTTTTTGAAGAGTTCACCTGTGCCAGCGTGGATGGGTTGCGAAGCAAGTGGATGGGGAAATCCCATCCACCGAGCGTTGGCGGCCCCAGGAAGGCTGGTTGCAAACAGGTTTGCACACAAAAGATTAAAGGCGATTTGGCTCAACTTCGTCGTGGAGCTTCTGAAGGATATCCATAATTCCATCGATTGTTTTCTGTTTTGGATCTGGTTCATCAGATGGAAGATTATCAAGAATTGATTTGCGGTATTCCTTACAGTCGATTACCTTTCCGGCGGTAAGAAGAACTTTATCTTTTGCAACAAGATCGTTTAACATTTCGTCCGGACATTCCGGATTAATGCGAAGACAGTTTCCGTTAATTGCAACCGGCAAAACAATATCAAAAAGACGGAGGTAGCTATCTATTTCGCGAAGACCTTTTTTTGTTTCAGGGTGTCCAGGACGATAGCGGGTACCACTTGGGAATACAAGAACAACCTGCCCTCGTTTTTTGCAGTCATCCATTGCACGCATGGCAGCAAGGTTAATTGTTCTGGCTTTTTTTTCTTCTGCTTTCTTTTCTTCTTCGCTTACATCTGAACTGTCAACTTTATCCAAAGAACGAGTAGGATAAATTACTACACGTGTAAAACCTTCTGTCCAGATTCGAACGGCAGGGCTTGCTTCGTTCAATTTCATTCCGGCAATTGCAACGATTTTTTCTGAAAATTCTTTTGACCAGTCTTCGCCGTGCTGCTTTAAGAGATAAATAATTGCAGGCAAATCAAGGTTTGTGTAATGTTCCATGAGAATAAGCCCGCGTTTTCCTTCTTTTGAAACTGCGTCGTAAAATGCTTTGAAGTTTTCAATGTTTCCAAGACCTGAACCAGGAAGAAAATTTTCACTGAGAATAATTTCCATGTATTTTGTTAAATCTTTATTTGCTTCCTGATATACGTTTGTACTATCAATTTTTGCAGGGGCTTTGGAATACTGCATCATCTCCTGAAAATATTTTCCATAAACCTCTTTTAACTGCTGTCCCATTGATATACTCCTAATGTATTAAAATTGTATATTCCACTATCTTACGACCAAAAAAATTACATGTCAACGCAATGAGAATTCTTTACTTTTTTTTGGGTGGGGCGTAACTGTTTTTTCATCTCTTTATTCTCTCTCCAAAAATACAATGCATCCTTCATCCCGACGCAGTTATATCTAAATAATAATTTTTTTGCAAAATTACATTTTTACAGTGATTTTCTCTTTTATTTCAAGAACTTGTTCTAAAGAAAGTCCTGTAATTTCGCAGATATCATCAACTGGGTAATTTTTTTTCATCATATTTTTAGCAGCTTCCACCGCTTTCTGCTGAGCACCAATTTCAATGCCTGCATCTAAATCATAAGCCCTCTGTCTTTCCCATGTCATGAACTGCATTTTGTTCTCCGTGCTTTGTTTTGCATCTGCAACGTAATTTTTCAGCTCATCGGTGTAGCTGCTGGATGCCTGGAATGATTTCCATATACTTTGTTAAGTCTTTGTTAGCTTCCTGGTATACATTTGTGTTATCAATTTTTTCAGGGGCTTTTGAATACTGCATCATCTCCTGAAAATATTTTCCATAAACCTCTTTTAACTACTTTCCCATTGATACGCTCCTAAATTTTTAGTGAGAATTATATTCTGTTATCTTACGACCAAAAAATTGAGATGTCAACTTTGTAATAGGGAGATATACAGGAGGATAATCATAATAAAGAACCATACAGGTTGAAAATAGGTACAATTATATTCATAACTAAGATTAATAAAAAACACCCTATAAGGAAAATTAAAACAGGTTCTATTAATGACATAAAATTCGAAATAATTTTATCTATCTCTTGTTGATAAAAATCCTTTATTTGAATGAAGATATCTTCTGTTTTTCCAGTCTCCTCTCCAATCGCAATCCATTTTGAAACATAATCAGGTATTTCAGAATGTTTTGATACTGCTACGGAAAATAAATCCCCCTCAACTAATTGTTCCTTTATTTCTACTAGTGCTTTTTTATAGGATTTATTCTTAACCATCAACAAGCTCTCTGTAATTGCTGTTTCAACAGACAGCCCTCCGTTTGTCAAAGCTTCCATTGCAAAAGCAAAATTAGCAGTTTCAAAATATTTAACAATCATTTCGAGCCCAGGAAGTTTTAAAATGATCGAATCAATCTTTTCTGCAAATTTTTCATTAGTATTCCTTACTCCCCGTAGGAAGAAAAACATTAAAACTAAAAGAAAAACAAGTATGACAAGAACAGAACAGGTTATCTTTAATTCAAATACACTTTTCTTTAATTGAAGTGCTGCCGTTCCTCCAAACTGAGAAAATATTTCTTCTAAATAAGGTATTACAAAAAAGATGATGCAAAAAGCTGATATAAAAGCAGTTGTCAAAACAAATAAGGGGTATACAAGAGCAGTTGAAACCTTTTCCCGAATTTTCTTCTCCATTTCCAAATAATGCTTCAATCTTGGGAAAATTCTTTCAACAGACCCTACTTTATCACCAATTTTTATTATACTTCTATAAAATTTTGAAAATATAAAATCACATTCATCAACAGCAGATGAAAAAGAATTTCCTTTCCGTATTTTTTCCAACAATAGCAAAGCAATATTATTATCTGAAAAATGAGAACATATTTCCAATGCATCTTTTATGGTTAGCCCAGAAGATACCAATTGATTCATCAAAACTGTAAAATCAAAAACTTCTTTTCTACATTTCGTTTTCTTAAATATATTAATATTATAAATTTCTTTGATATCCAAAAGAAGAAAATCGGTCTGAAAAAATGAATCAATCAAACTATCTTTTGATTCTGCAATTCTTTTTTCTTTGCTTATATGGCCATCTTTATCACATACAGTACATATATAATATTTAATTTTGAGTACCTCTATCAAAGAATAATTTCACGTTCAATTTCCTGCTTTGTAGTCAATCCAGCTTTTATTTTATTCTTGGCATCATCTGAAATAAACTCTATATTTCTTAATAATAAGTAATTTTTAATTTCTTCATCACTAGCATGACTATTAATTAACTGTTCTAATCCAGAATCCATAGTAACAGTTTCTGATATAATCAATCTTCCTTCAAAAACTTCTCCTGTCGAATTTAATTTTCTAACCAACCTTTGAGATATAGACCCCTTTAATACAGATGACAATAAATACGGTTCAATTCCCATATTTGAAAGCCGGGATATAACGGAAATCGCATCATTAGTATGCAATGTTGATAATACTAAATGACCTGTCAATGCAGCCCTGACAGCCAATTCAGCAGTTTCCCTATCTCGAATCTCACCTACCATAATAATATTGGGATCCTGTCTTAAA